>JAZLEL010000026.1:0-4979 GCA_045615265.1 Clostridia bacterium
CACCCGTCCGCCACTAAGTAGTCCAAGAAATTGGCCGAAGCCTCAATCAAGGGTACTCCGTTCGACTTGCATGTGTTAAGCACGCCGCCAGCGTTTGTCCTGAGCCAGGATCAAACTCTCTAAAAATGGTATATACAGAAACCGAAGCTTCGATATATCGATTTTATGAGTTTTGGCTCATTAAAATACTTTGTACGTTGTTTACTGTACTGTCTGGCTTGTATTCGCCTAAAGTTAATCTCAAATGAATTTAAATTCTTTTGAGCCCTTACGCTATTTAATTTTCAAGGTTCCATACCCGCTCGTTTTTTAGCGAGCTTGTTTATTATATCTCGCCGTCACGCTTTTGTCAACACTTTTTTTAAACTTTTTTAAGTTTTTTTGAGAGCGTTTGACGCATTTGCTTTTTCGCGACAACGTTAGTTATGATAACACCTTTCTACGTAAAAGTCAACAGTATAAAATATGGAAATTTAAAAAGTAGCAGATTAAACAATTTAACAGTTGAAATAAAGGGTAGAATATGTTATAATTAGACGAATTTAAGTTGCAAAGCAACGGATTGGAGAAAACATATGAATAATCAAAAAGACTTCAAGCCGTATATTCCTGCCGAAAGAATAACCCCTGAAATAACAGTTACTTCTATTATAATGGGTATTATTCTTGCAGTGGTATTCGGTGCAGCAAATGCTTATCTCGGTCTTAGAGTCGGAATGACAGTTTCCGCATCTATCCCCGCCGCAGTTATAGCTATGGGCGTAATTCGTGTAATTATGCGAAAAAATTCTATCCTTGAAAGCAATATTGTGCAGACTATCGGTTCTGCCGGAGAATCTCTGGCTGCAGGGGCAATATTTACCCTCCCCGCATTATTCCTGTGGGCGAAAGACGGTGTAATGGACAAGCCCGGTATAGTTGAGATTACAATAATTGCTCTTTTGGGCGGACTTCTCGGTGTATTTTTTATGGTTCCTCTGCGTAACGCCCTTATCGTAAAGGAACACGGTATTCTTCCCTATCCTGAAGGAACCGCTTGTGCAGAGGTTCTTCTTGCAGGTGAAGAAGGCGGTGCAAATGCTTCAACAGTTTTTGCAGGAATGGGATTTGCAGCATTCTTTAAATTCATCATCGATGGACTTAAGCTTGTTCCCGGCGAAATAAGCTATTCATTTAAGAAGCTTCTTTCTTATCCCGGCACAATCGGAACTCAGATTTATCCTGCGGTAATGAGCGTTGGTTACATCTGTGGCCCCAGAATTTCTTCCTATATGTTTGCAGGCGGTGTTCTCAGCTGGATGGTACTTATCCCGATGATGGTACTTTTCGGTAAAGGCCTTATCCTTTACCCTGGAACTGCACCTATCGGTGAAATCTTTGCCGAAGGCGGTGCAAGTTCCATCTGGGGAACATATATAAGATATATCGGTGCAGGTGCTCTCGCAGCCGGAGGTATTATAAGTCTTGTAAAATCACTTCCTCTTATTGTGCGTACTTTCAAGGATGCCCTTAAAGGAATGGGCGGTGGTGCAAAGATTCAAATCAACCGTACATCAGATGACCTTAGTATGAAAGTAGTTCTTTTAGCAATTGCAGTGCTTACACTTTTGGTATGGCTTGTTCCGCAGGTGCCTGTAACTCTTCTGGGTGCAATCATAGTTGTTGTTTTCGGCTTCTTCTTTGCTACCGTTTCCTCCCGTATGGTTGGTCTTGTAGGCAGCAGCAACAACCCCGTATCAGGTATGGCTATTGCAACACTTCTTTTTGCAACACTTATCCTTAAGGCTACCGGCAGTGCAGGTGCTTCCGGAATGCAGGGCGCAATTGCAATAGGTTCTATCATTTGTATTATTGCGGCAATTTCCGGTGATACTTCTCAGGACCTTAAGACAGGTTACCTCCTTGGTGCAACTCCCAAAAAGCAGCAAATCGCTGAAATTCTCGGCGTAGTAGCTTCCGCATTTGCAATCGGTGCTACCCTTTATCTTCTCGACAGTGCATGGGGCTTCGGCTCAGCAGAGCTTGGTGCACCTCAGGCAACTCTTATGAAAATGATAATTGAAGGCGTAATGAACGCTAACCTTCCCTGGGCATTGGTATTGATTGGTGTATGTATTGCCATTGTTGTAGAGGTTGTTGGAATCCCCGTTCTTCCTTTTGCAATCGGTGTTTATCTTCCCGTTCAGCTTAATGCTTGTATTATGGTTGGCGGTCTTATCAGACTCTTTGTTGATAAGCTCAAGAAACCTGAAGCAGAAAAAAGTGCTATTACTAATGACGGTATTCTCTTCTGCTCCGGTATGATTGCAGGAGAAGGAATCGTTGGTATTCTTTTAGCCCTTCTGGCAGTTTTCGGTGTTGACAAGGCAATCGATGTTTCTGGAATGCTCGGTCTTTCTGAGCCTGTGGCAAATATTGCAAGCCTCGTGGTATTTGCACTTATCATTCTTTCAGTTCTTAAATTTTCAGTATGGAAGAAGCGTAGCAAATAATTATGAAAAAGAAAAAAACTGCATCTGAAAATTATCTGGAAAAAATTCCGGTAAGAAGTTCTCTTTTGAGTTGGAGCCAAGAGGACGATGGAAACATCACTCTCGAAATTGAAAATACAGGTTTCTTTAACCGAATGGCACAAAAGCTTTTCAAAAGGCCGAAGGTTTCATATATCCACCTTGATAAGCTTGGAAGCTTTGTATGGCCCTTGATTGACGGCGAAAAAGACATTCTTTCTATCGGCGAATCAGTTAAAGACAAATTCGGTCAGGATGCCGAGCCGCTTTATGAAAGGTTGGCAAAATATTTTCAAATACTTGAAAGCTACAACTTTATAAGCTTTAAATAAAATAAATGAAGACATACGAAATTGTATGTCTTCATTTATTTTTTACTTTATTTTCTTTTGGGCACGTGCCTTGAGTTTTTCATCTACAATTACGTAAACTGACGGAATAACAAAAAGTGTTAAGAACGTACCTACCGTTAAACCACCTACAAGAGCAATTGCAAGGGGTTGCATCATTGCTCCTCCCCCTTTAGAATCAAATGCCATTGGAAGAAAGCCTAAAATTGATGTAAGCGAGGTCATAAGGATTGGACGCATTCTTACAAGTCCTGCGTTTACCACCTGTTCAGTAACAGGCATATCGGGGTTTTCCTTTTTCTGGCCGTTAATAAATTCAATAAGAACAATTGCATTATTTACTATAATACCAATAAGCATTAACACACCGATACAGCTTATAACTGAAAGCGGTGTCCCGAAAACAACCAGTCCCAGCACAACACCTATAATTGCAAGAGGCAGAGTACAAAGTATAATTAGTGGGTGAATAACATTTTCAAACTGTGCTGCCATTACCATATACATAAGAAGAATACCCAGAAGTATTGCTACAAGAAGTGACAACATGGCTTCTATCATTGTTTCATACGCACCTGCCGACTGCTGGGATATTCCATCAACTGTACCTAATTGTTTTTGAAGGGCACTGTTAAATCTTCTTGTCACTGTCCCGATATCTGTATTGTAAATTTTACCACTAAGGGTAATCACACGCTTCTGGTCAATTCGTGTAAGCGTTGTTTGCCCCTGTTCAATATGTACATCGGCAATATCCGATAATGCAACCCATTGACCAATCGGGGATTTTATCTGCAAGGTTTTGAGCTGCTCATAATTTCTCACATAATTATCAGGATATACAACACGAATATCATATTCAGAGCCTTTTTCAGTATATTCAGATGCTTTTACACCATTTAGTGCATTATTAACAAGTGTAGCCGCATATGAGGTATTTATGCCATATCTTGCAGCCCTGGGTCCGTCTAACTCTATCCTTACCTCCGACTTTGTATCACCGAGTGAGGTTTCCGTTTCTGTTACTCCCTTAATGGTTGAAAGAACTTTCTCCGCTTCCTCAACATAATTTTCAAGCGTCTCGTCATCAGTAGCAGTAAAACGGAATGAAACCTCGTCAGATGTCATTGACATAGTCTGGTTAGACGCCTCAATGGAAAGTTCGGCACCCGTAACATCTGAGAGTAAAAGTCGTATCTCCTGCACTGCATCAGCCGTGGAATTTCTTCTCTTCTCATCAAGGGTTAAGGTTACAGTTGCCTGATTGGAACTTGATGCACCAAAAACAGACATTGACCCACCCGTGCCGATACTCGTTGATATAGTTTTCACATCTTTATAGGATTTAACCTTATCCTCGATTTCTGAAACGAGCTTATCGGTTGTTTCAAGCTGCGCTCCTTCAGGAAGTGTGATTGACACCGATATCGTTCCTTCGTCACTTGTCGGCATCAGTGTCATACCCTTCATAAACAAAACAACGATACTCAGTACAAAGACGAAAATTACACCCTTAAGGAATTTTTTCTTATGTGAAAGACAATATCTAAGAAGCTTCTCATACTTTTTGTAGAGATTATCCATTATTTTGTCAAACGGTTCCAGGAGAAACCTAAATTTTTCATTACGCTCATCGATATTTTCTATTTTTGACGACAGCATAGGCACGATAAGCAGGGTAGAAAGAAGAGATGCTATCTGGGAGAACACAATAGCAAATGCAAGCTGTTTAAACATTATTGCCATCATATTATCAAGGAACAATATCGGAACATACACGATACAGGTTGTAATAACAGATGCGATAACCGCACCGATAACCTCCCCTGTTCCCTTGATTGCACCCTGTGTTGAGTCTTCACCATAGGTTTTTCTTCGCCTGAAGATGTTTTCAAGAACAACTACGGAATTGTCAACGAGCATACCGACACCCAGTGCCAGACCGCCTAACGACACGACATTAAGCGTCATTCCAGATATAAACATACCGATAAATGTTGTTATAACAGATATTGGCATAGAAACGCCTATTACAAGAGCATTTCTGGCATTTCCGAGAAACAGGAAAAGAATAATCATTGCCAGCAAACCGCCGAGAATTGCACTTTTTGCAACAGAA
>JAZLEL010000027.1:0-10107 GCA_045615265.1 Clostridia bacterium
AAAATGAGAAAACGATACTTACTGCAGCAAGAAATATAAGTGTAACCAGGAATGTAATAACATAAGATAATATGTATTTCTTAAGTGATGGAAACGAAAAATTTTTCATAACAAAACACCTCCGATCCTATACTATTCGGAGGTGTTTTAAATTATTCTTTTTTAATTCAGAAACGGGGAAGATGTCCTTATTCATGAATTGTCAGAACGTTGCTTATAGCAGCCTTCTGGAATTTAATCTGAGATTTTTCGTTGCCTGTACCTGTTTCAATGATAACCTCATCCTCTTTGATCTTTATAACCTTACCTATAATGCCACCAACGGTAACAACCTTGTCATTTACCTGAAGTGCATCAAGCATATTGCGAAGCTTCTGCTGCTGCTTTTTCTGGGGGCGGATAAGCAGGAAATAAAAAATCAGAATAAACGGAAGGAAAGAGATAATCATGCTGATTAATGCACTTCCTCCTGAAGCTGCTTGTGTTGTGCTGGGTGCTGCAAATGCTGTGATCATTTAAATCAACCTTTCTAAATATATTTTATGTTTTAATTATACTATTCCTTCTTTGAAAATGAACAGTGCAATGTTTTTGCCATTCTTTCTGGAAGCAATAACCTCATCACTGTCCTTGGAGTCAGGTGCCGCAACTGCAATATAGAGGTCTTTTGTGTCCATTATACCGAGTTTTTCAACATATTCATTGTCTAAGAGAGATATTGCATAAATTCTTCCTGACTTATCTTTGATAACGTCATACTTCTCATTTTCAGCGTCAACTATATATTCATTTACTGTGACAAATTTTGACTTATCTTCAAAATTTTTAAAGGCATCTTTGTTTGAAATATATATATCATAATCGCCGGAATCCATCATTTCAATAAGTGTTTCATCAAGGTCGCTTTGAAGGTCCAGGGTATAGGAAGCCATTTGTGCCATTTTCTTATCATCGTTGTTGGTATCTGCCAAAATTTTCTCAATTTCGGTTTTCTTGTCGTTAAAGGTCTGTACATTTACGTAATTCAATCCTGCAAAGCCGATTGTAACATCAGGCTCTGTGATAGTGGTCATATTTGTAAAAACGAATGCACAGCAGATAATGATAAGTGTGAGAAATATTAAATGCCACTTGTAATAATGTATAAATCCTCTCATTGTATAACCCCTTGTTTCACCTAAGTTTTAAATAATATGTATTATATACTAAATATTTCCCTTTTACAAGGGCTTTGGTACAAAATTTTCGGAATGTTCATAAATAAATATGCAATAGAGTAAAATAGGTATAAAGGTGTGATTAAAATGACTGAACTCAAGGAAAGATATGGTCTCTTTATGGCAATATCTATGGTGGTTGGCTCAGTTATAGGAAGTGGTGTTTTCTTTAAAGCTGAGCTGATAAGCCACGTTACCGGCGGTAATGGATGGGTAGGCATAGCGGCATGGGCTGTCGGTGGAATAAATATGCTGCTGTGCCTTTTAAGCTTTTCGTGTCTTGCCAGGGAATATGGTGGAGAAGGCGGACTTATAGGGATTGCGAAAGAGTCGGTTGGGGAAAAGTACTCCTACTTTGTCGGGTGGTTTATGGCAACTATTTATTATCCTACACTGACAAGTGTATTAGCGTGGCTTAGTGCAAGGTACACTTTGCTATATTTCGGGGTTGAGGATTTTGGCGGTGGATTATGTATGCTTCTTTCGTGTTTGTACTTGATTATAAGCTTTGCCCAGAACGCTCTTTTTCCTGTATTTTCAGGCAAAATTCAGGTTGCAACAACCGTTCTAAAGCTGGCACCTCTGGTGCTTATGATAGTCTTTGGTATAAAAAAGGGAATAAGCACAGGAACCTTGTCACAAAACTTCCCGGTGATGGCTTATTCAAAAGGAAGAGTTTCCACACTTTTCCCTGCAATAACGGCGTCAATGTTTGCGTATGAGGGCTGGATTGCCGCCTCAAGCATTGGCTCTGAGCTTAAAAACAGCTGCAGGAATTTACCACTTGCCCTTATTATGGGCGGGGCGATAGTTATGGCGGTATATTTGTTATACTATATTGGAATTATGGGAGCAATTGACTCGCAACTTCTTATTAACTATGGTACAGAAGGAATAAAAATGGCGTTCTCATCTGTTTTGGGAAGCCTTTCAGCAGAGCTTCTGACGCTGTTTGTAGCTCTGTCGTGCTTTGGAGCACTTAATGGTATGATGATAGGCTCCGGAAGGGCGATGTACGTTGTGGCAACGGGGGGAAGAGGTCCGGCACAAAAGCTTTTCTCACAACTAATGCCTCCATACTCGATGCCTGTTGCATCGTTTGTTATAGGTCTTTTGTTCGGTGTGATATGGCTGTTTTTCCTTTTTGGCTCGCAAATTTCTGAAACACCTCTTTTTTCATCTTTCAGTTTTGATAGCTCGGAAATGCCAGTCGTTACCATTTATGCTCTTTATATCCCGATGTTTTTTATGTTTATAAGGAGATGGAGGGAAAGAAAACTATCCGAGATAGTAGTTGTTTCACTAGGGATATGTGCCTGCCTTTTTATTATATCCTGTGCAATAATTGCCCACAGCATTGATGTAATCAATTACCTTTTTGTGTTTACTTCCATAATGCTCATGGGTTTGGTATTTGCAAAAAAATAAAGGGAGCCACAGCTCCCTTTATTTTTTTAGTAAGTATTTATTTTATAAGTGCATTTGTGAGAATCTTTATATTAGCGTTTTGTGACGAAAGGAACATAGTTACAACGCATCCTTTTCTATCTACACTGCAATTTTGAGCGAGCTTGTAATTATCCTCGTCATAGGACTTGGACTGCTCCTTGAAATCCTTAAGCCTCTTTCTAAGTTGTGCCTCAATTGCTGAAGCGGCATCTTTGTCAGTCGCTTCAATCATAACAATTTCTCCGGGGAATGGGCTTTCTCCGGTAATAAAACAGGCGGACTGCTTTACATCGGCTTCTTTGATATTATAAAGGCTTGAAAGCTCGGATGTCTTAATCTCGGTTGGCGACCCTATCCCAACAATCGTAATAATAGCATTTTTAACACCCTCTAAATCGGTTGAAACATTGGCTTCTTTTACAGGGTCAGCTTTCTTTTCGCTTTCCTCTTTTTCGGGGGTTTTCTCTTCTTCTTCTTTTTTATCGTCCATTACTTGCTCCTCAACACTGTTGGGGGTTATGGGTGTTTCTGATGCGGTGTTTTTGTCAGTGCAGCCTGCTACGAAAACCATTGCTATTATCAGTGCTAAAAATATACTTATTTTATTCATAATAAAATTCCTTTCAATTTTTATTTACATCAGTGGTGCAAACAACCTTAAAATTGCATTTAAAACTTTACGTAGGGGGTTCATATTTGAAAAATAACGGGGTGTTATGGGTGTGCATTTTTCAAGGGTTTCTCTGAAATCATCACGGACAGAATCGACAACAGGGTTGTCAAGAAACCACGCAGCACATTCAAAATGCAGATACAGGCTTCTGTAATCGAGGTTGATGCTTCCTACCACAGCCACCTCATCATCACTGCAAAATGTTTTTCCGTGAATAAATCCCGGTTCATATTCATAGAGCTTGATTCCCGCATCTGTAAGCTCCTTATAGTAGCTGTACGCAACCGCCCTTGCATACCAGTGGTCGGCTACACGAGGACAAATGATTTTAACATCTATTCCGCTGTATGAAGCATTTTTTAGTGCCAGCGTCATTTCGTGGTCAAGTATCAGGTAGGGCGTTGTAATATAGACATATTTTTTAGCTTTATTTATAATGTCAAGATATATATATTCCCCTGTCTGGAATTCATCCTGCGGCTTATCGGCGTAAGGCATAACATACCCTTTGGGAGAATCCTCTCCAATTAATTCATGAGGCAAAAAGACAGGTTCAAAATCCTTAATATCTTCCTCATTTCTTGAAGTGTGCCACCATAAATGAAGAAACATTCGTGCAAAACAAAAAGCCGCCTCGCCCTTTATCATAACGGACATATCTTTCCAGTGACCATAAGTGTAGCCTATATTTACATATTCATCGGAAAGATTTACTCCGCCTGTGTAGGCAGTTTTGCCGTCTATGACCAGTATTTTTCTGTGGTCACGATTGTTCTGAAGTGCGGAAAGAAAGGGGGTAAACGGGGAGAAAACCCTGCATTTGATACCATAGCTTTCAAGTGTTTTTGGGTAGTTTTTGGGGAGAAGTGTCATACTGCCCATACCGTCATACATTACACGTATATCGACACCCTCGGAAGCCTTTTTCTTGAGAACTTCCAATATGGAATCCCACATAGCCCCTTCTTGTATAATGAAAGATTCAATAAAAATATATCGGGTAGCATTTTCTAGCTCGGAAAGAACGCTTTTCCACATATCCTCCCCCTCCGGGAAGTAGTGTGCATCGGTATAACGATATGCACCCATACCGCAAACATTGTTGATATATTGCACAGTAGGCTTTCTTTCTGGAAAACTCTCTTTAATCTCCTGCAAAATATCGGGATTTTGTTTATAATGTTTGTTGATACTTTTTTCCAGCGAACATAGCTTTGAAAAATAGTATTTAGTGTGCATCTGACCTGTTATAAAAAGATAGAAAAGACCGCCAAACAGGGGAAACATCAGTATAGGAACAACCCACGCCAGCTTGTAGGACGGGTTAGAATGACGATTTATAATTATTATAACCGTCATGATACTTACCAGCTGAAGGAATACGTCAAAGTAAATAAAATATTCGCTTATACGGAGCAACGATGCAATAATTGCCAGCAATTGAAGAACTAAAAGAAAGCTTACAATCGTAATTTGGCTGAACAGAATTTTTAGGATTTTACGCATTGAATCTGCCTCCGTAAGAGTTTTTAATAGGATATCTCAACAGTTCTTAACGAATTGTTCCATTCCACCTGTGCCTGCACCGCCTCGGCAATAAATCTTGCGGGAACAACATTGGAACCGTTAATATTTATCGGGGGTATCAGTTCAGAGTACACATCATCGTTTATATTTATTTGCCCTTTCGGGGTTATTATAACTTCGTTGTCATCATTTATACAGGAGACATTTCCTGTCTTCTCGTCCCAGATAACGGTAAAGCCCATCATTTCCATAAGTGCACGCAATGGAACGTAAGTTCTGTCACTTCTTATAATCGGGGCAGCTTTTTCAAAGCTTACTTTTTCGCCGTTATAGATTACACTTACAGGGGTGCTGAAGGGTATCTCCATGTATTCCGCATAGCTTTGTGCGTATGAGCCGTGTGCTCCGTGGATAATCAGCTTCATACAGTTTGCAAAGGCATATTCGTCAATCCATTCAACGCTTTTTGAAAGGTCCGCAAGCACAAGATTTTGGCATCCGCCGAAAGCCATTGAATCTATATAAATAACTGTATCGGGAATGTGAACACTGCGTAAATTTTCATTTGCCATAAAAGCTCCGCTTCCAATGGCAGTTATTCCTTCGGGAATTTCCACGTGCATATCATTTCCCTTGTAGGAGATGAGAATTCCGTTTATCGTTACAAAATCTGTGTCGAAACTCTGCAACCATTTGGTGTCATCAAATGACCCTGCACCTATATGTGATACAGTGGAGGGAATTGTGATTTTTTCCAGATTAACACAGTGTACGAAAGCATTGTCTTCAATTTTTTCAACTGTGTTGGGAAGTATTATTTCTTTTACAAATTCATTGTATGCAAATGCATTTGCCGCAATGTTTTTTACACCGTCAGGAAGAATTACGGTTTCGCTGTATCCGTTGTACTTCAAGAGTGTAGTGCTTCCCAGCATCACAAATTCTGCCGATGAATCTACTACCCAGTTGGTATTATCAAAAGCATCGGCTTCAATATACCCTGCTGAACCCTTGAAGGAAACACGGGAGAGGTTCTGGCAATTGGCGAAAGCCTTGCTGCCGATGTATGAAACGGTAGAGCCTATATCCACACTGATAAGATTGGGGCAGGAGGCAAACGCCTCTGCAGAAATGGTCGTAATTCCGTCAGGAACAGAAACAGTGTTTAAGGTAGTAGAGCCTGCAAATGCACGTATTCCGATGGAAACCACATTGTATCCTCCCAGTGAAAGGGGGATTGTAATATCCTTTGGCTCGCCCGCAAAACCTGTAATTGTGCCGGATGCCTTATCGAGAAAGTAAAGAACATTGCCTACTTTATAAACAGGGATTCTGGGTGCAGCCAGAACGTATGATTGCGAAAATAACAACATAAGGAAAACTGAAATTAAAAGCTTTATTTTCTTCATAATTCATCACCTCAAGTTATGTATTATACCGCAAAAATGTGATTTTGTCAAACCGGGAGAAGTTGGCATATGATATAAAGAAGGAGTGATTTTATGCCGACAATATATCTAAGCCCTTCCACCCAAGAGGGAAATATGTACGTTACAGGCGGCAGTGAGGAGTATTATATGAATCTTATAGCAGATGCTATGATACCCTATTTGCAGTCAAGCGGAATTCAGTATACAAGAAATACACCTGAAATGACGGCAGCAAGCTCTATTGCTGCGTCAAACAGAGGAAATTACGATTTACATCTGGCACTTCATTCAAATGCAGCCCCCGAGGGACAGTATGGAACATATCGGGGAATAGATGTATATTACTCTCCGATAAGTCCCCGAGGACGGCGTGCGGCTGAAATCTTTGCAAGGAATCTAAAAAGTATATATCCCATTCCGTCAAGTGTACGTGCCATTTCAACTACAAGTATCGGTGAAGTAACTCAGACACGTGCTCCTGCCGTGTTCCTTGAGCTTGGGTATCACGACAACACACAGGACGCAAACTGGATAACGAATAACATAGAAAGAATAGCCAGAAATCTTGTCTTGTCACTGACAGAATATTTCGGAATTCCTTTTGTTGAACCTATGACACCACAGAGGGGCGTTGTGAATGTAACAAGCGGAACACTCAATCTCCGTCAAAGACCATCACGCTCAGCAAGGGTTATTGCCTCCATTCCCAATGGGTCAACACTTACCGTTCTGGGACAATGGCAGGGGTGGTATGTGGTTAATTACCGCGGCATGGTGGGATATGTTGCATCTCAATATGTAAATATAATTTAAATATTCTTGAAAACACAAGCCTTTTGTTATATAATTAACCAATAGGAGTTGATTATATGTCAGGACTTTTGTTTAATGTTTTTATAGTACTTCTGCTGTTTGCAGCATTCACCAGCATTGCAAATCGTATCCCTAAAACAGGAAGATGCTTTGATGCTGCAGGGGAAGAAATTACCGCAACTATAATAAAAACAAACCATACAGCGGAGAGAGCGGCTACCATGCACTTGAGGGGTGAAGACGGAAGAAGATACCGTGTCAAGCTTAAGGCAAGCGAGGCAAAGCTTTGGATAAAGGGAGATTCAGTAAGGATTATACTTTCGGAAAATCCTAAAAAATACCGTGTGCTTTTTCACGATTATTTTAAGGAAAACGAAACACGCATCCGTGAATATGCCGTAGAACTGCTCAGAAAAACAGTTCGCCCGTGGTCCGTTTCCGCACATTTTACAGGATATACAAAAGAAACCCCCGATGCTCTTTTTGCATCAGGGGCTGATTTGCAGACTATCTTTACTTTTACAACATATATGAGAATAGTTGATGTTTACTCTATCGTCACTGCAATCCTGTCAGCAGTATGCATTTTTTGGTATGTGGTGATAAAGCCTAAGTTTATGCAACTTATGTTTCCGACTCTTATGATTGTAATGCTGATTGTAATACTTAACAAGGCGGTAAACAGCTGCAAGCTTGTTTTAAAATCCATTACAAAATAACCACCGTGCGGTCATATTCTGTGCCGCCCTCTTTTCCGCATACGAGATTATATACATCGGTAGAGCGGCATTCCAAATTGAATATTTCATCGTTTTTCAGGAGAGCACCCCTTGCAGCTATCGGCAGCAGGGCGGTGCTTTTCATTTCCTTGAGGATTTCACTTCCTCTATCGTTAAATGCCAGTGGGCGGATATATGTGGGCGTGGGTAGCTCTTTGAAATGATTTCCTACTATCATATTGCAGAGAATTCTTCTTATTCTGCTTTGAGTATAATTTTTTGATGAAGTAAAGGAAACTATTTCATTGAATTTATTAAACCTTGATGCCCCTTTAAGCCGTGATGCAATTTCATCGTTGCAGTCGGGGAGTAACAGCAGCTCTTTTTCCGATATCGCCTTAAGCCGTGATGCAGCGATAGTATCAAACTGATTCATAAATACAGGGGTGGATTCATAGTTATAGAGCATGTACTCTTTTGCAGCACTGCCTTTTTCAAGAAGACTGCGTATTCCTGATGCAGATGGGGTGGGAGTATCAGTCGTTGTGTCATTGTAACCTGCACCCGCACGTTTTATTGTAAAGGGAGTTATATTTGAGTTAAGCCTTTTAAGCTCTCTTATATACTCAACCGCTAAAATATTGTTGGGCATAGAAAGAGCTCCTGCATCAGGACAAACCTTTTTCAGTGCCGCCTGCCTTGCAGAAGGGAAGGATAAGCCCTCTCTCAGCTTTTGGGAAAGTGCTTCCTTAAAAGAGGGGGTTTCTTCATTTAATATATCAGCACAGCGAGAAAGCTTTTCTGAATCGCCACACTCGCTCCCAAACCAAAGGCTGTCTATAATACCGGTGGCGGATAATATCCCTACCGCTCCCTTTGCAAAACCCTCCGCTGAAGAAAGAGCATATACCGCAGGAAGCTCTAAAACGAGGTCTACGCCATTTTTTACGGCAGCTATCGCACGCTCTTCCTTTTCAAAAACGGCACATTCGCCACGCTGCACAAAATTCCCGCTCATAATTGCGATAACCCCATCGCTGTGTGCACGCATAGTGTCGACAAGGAGCTTATGTCCACGATGGAAAGGATTAAGTTCTGCTATAAAAGCACTTGTTTTCATAAAATTCCCTTCTTTTTGACAAAAAATTGTTGAAAATTGGATATTTCTATTATATACTATATTATTAGAAAAATAAAGTTCTTGGAGGAATAAAAATGAGTAAATTTTTAGATTCTATTAAAGAAAGGGCAAGAAGTGATAAAAAAACCATCGTTCTTCCTGAATCAATGGACAGACGTACCTGGGAAGCGGCTGAAGCCGTTTTGAAAGAGGATATTGCAAATATCGTTATTATCGGTACTCCTGAGGAAGTTGCTGAAAATTCAAAGGGTCTTGATATTTCCAAGGCTACAATCATTGACCCCTTCAATTATGAAAAGACTGAAGAATACCTTAACCTCTTTGTTGAAATCAGAAAGAGCAAGGGTGTTACATACGAGCAAGCAAAGGAAATCGTGCTTGGTGATTATATGTACTATGCATGCCTTATGGTTAAGGCAGGAGATGCAGACGGTGTTGTATCCGGTGCTTGCCACTCTACTGCAAACACACTCCGTCCCTCACTTCAGATTATAAAGACAAAGCCCGGTGTTAAACTTGTATCCGCTTTCTTCCTTATGGTTGTTCCGGATTGCGAGTTCGGTGCAAACGGTACTTTCGTATTTGCTGACAGCGGTCTTGTTCAGAACCCCAACGCAGAAGAGCTTGCAGCTATCGCAGCTTCCTCTGCTGAAAGCTTTGAGCTTCTCGTACAGGAGCCTGCTTATGTAGCAATGCTTTCTCACTCTACAAAGGGCAGTGCAGCACATGCCGATGTTGATAAGGTCGTAGAAGCTACCAAAATCTGTAAGGAAACCTTCCCCGGAATCAATGTTGACGGCGAGCTTCAGCTTGATGCTGCTATCGTTCCTTCAGTAGGTAAGTCCAAGGCTCCCGATTCTCCTGTTGCAGGCAGAGCAAACGTTCTTGTTTACCCTGACCTTGATGCGGGTAATATAGGATATAAGCTTGTTCAGCGTCTTGCAAAGGCAGAAGCTTACGGCCCCGTTACACAGGGTATCGCAATGCCTATCAATGACCTTTCCAGAGGTTGCAGTGCGGAAGATATCGTAGGTGTTGTTGCTATCACAGCAGTTCAGGCTCAGGCTAATAAATAATTGAAAGGAAGTTATTAATAATGAAAATTCTTGTTATTAACGCAGGAAGCTCGTCTCTTAAG
>JAZLEL010000028.1:0-5051 GCA_045615265.1 Clostridia bacterium
GAGGCCAAGAAATTGATAGACAAGAAAGGATTTTGACAGATGAAAACTCAAATTAATTTGCAAGACGTATTTTTAAACCAGGTAAGAAAGGAAAAACAGGCAATCACAGTTTTCCTTTTAAGCGGCTTTCAAATAAGAGGCTTTGTAACAGGCTTTGACAATTATACAGTTGTTCTTGACTGCGAGGGAAAGCAGGAGCTTATCTATAAGCACGCAATTTCCACAATTATTCCGACCTACCCCGTAAACTTTATTGCAGCTGAAAAGGAACAAAGCGAATCACTGGAATAAGATTTACCGATTTTATAACAAAAGGAGGTGTGCGTTGTTTTGAACAGGGCACTTAAAATATTTTTATTAATAGCGTTACTTCTGGCGTTTATAAGCACTGTCAGTTACTGCAGCGCACCCTTTGACACAGAAACTGCACATATGATAAATATTCGCAAGACAGTAAGTGGAAAAGGATATGTTCTTCGTAACGAAACCCCGATTCGTCTAACCTCCATAGGGGCGTTTGAGCTAAGTGTGCAAGATGGCACAAGAGTGTCAAAAGGAAGCAGTGTCGGCGTTACAATCAGCGGTAATTATAATGAAGATTTGATTAAAAAGCTTCAGGACGTTACAAAAAGGATTGAAGAAATCAAAAAGTCTGATAATTTTGCCGACATATACGCTTCTGACGAAGCACGTGTTTTCTCGGCTCTTAAGGATATAACCTCTTCTATCCGCGAAAATGTCCGTGATGAAAACTTCCCCGCTGCCACTGAAAACACACTCCAGCTAAATACACTTTTGCAGAAAAAATATTCTGCGGAAAATCAGGGTGCAGCAGCACAGCTCCTCGTATCTCTGGAGGAGGAAAAGTATGAGCTTGAAAACAGGCTTGGCGGTATCCGTACAGAGGTTAAAGCCGCTGCCTCGGGCTATTTCTACTCCGCCCTTGACGGACTTGAGGGACGCATTAACGAGAAAAATCTTTTTGAGCTTACCCCCTCAAAAATCAATAAATTCCCTGAAACTATAAAAAATTATGAGGTTGAGGACTCAGTGGTGGGAAAAATCACTGAGCCACACGTGTGGTACCTTGCGGCGGTAATTGACTCCGATGAGGCGGCTCTTTTAAAAGAGGGCAGCTCGATAACTATTTCTGTTGATGATGCTCCCGGTGTAAAAGCAACGGTTTCTGCAATAAATCCCGACTCTTTAAACCAGAGTGCCGTTATAGTAAAATGCACACGTGACGTAAAGGGTATATTTGAAAAACGAAGTGTGGAATTTGAAATTTGCTATGAGGAATACCAGGGACTCTATGTCCCCTCTGCCGCTATCAGAGTTCTGGACGATGTGACGGGAGTTTATGTTATAAACCAGAATGAGTCGGTTTCCTTCCGCTGTGTGGATATTCTTCTTCAGGAGGAGGATTACTACATTGTCCGCAGCAGCTACAAACCGCCCGAGGGCGTGGATTACTCCCCGCTTAAGATATATGACAACATTCTTGTAAATCCGGAGGTGGCAAAAAATTATGAGCCTGAAAAGTAATCTTACCGATATTCATACAAGAATTGACGATGCGTGCAAAAGAGCAGGCAGAGAAAATGATGTTACCTTAATTTGCGTTTCCAAAACCATTCCCGCTGAAACGATAAACGAAGCCGTTTCTCTTGGAGAAAGGGTTTTCGGCGAAAACCGCCCGCAGGAGCTTAGGGACAAGCTTGACAAGGTGGAGAATGCATCGTGGCATCTTATAGGACACCTTCAGACAAACAAGGTAAAATATGTCGTGGGAAATGCAGAGCTTATCCACTCGGTAGACAGCCTTCATCTGGCGGAGGCTATAAATGAACAAGCCAAAAAGAAAGGGATTGTACAGGATATTCTTCTGGAGGTTAATATTTCCGGAGAAGAGAGTAAATATGGTTTGACAACGGACAAAATCCCTACTATAATTAAAGAGATAGGTGCTCTTGAAAACCTTAATTTCAAGGGCTTTATGACTATGGCACCGCTAAATG
The DNA here is from genome assembly GCA_045615265.1 of Clostridia bacterium. Taxonomy (GTDB): domain Bacteria; phylum Bacillota; class Clostridia; order UMGS1883; family UMGS1883; genus UMGS1883. The sequence continues at coordinate 2,019 of JAZLEL010000028.1, forward strand.
CCCCCCAAGAAGAAATCCGCAGCATATTTTCCCGTGCAAAAATGCTTTTTGATGAGCATAAAAAGGATGGTGCAACCGTTCTTTCCATGGGAATGAGCAAGGATTTTGAAATTGCCGTTGAGGAAGGGGCTACATGCGTGCGTGTCGGCAGTTCCATTTTTAAAAGATAATATTTACAGAGAATATATTTTAGGAGGAATTTTATATGTCATTTTTTTCCAAATTCAATGACCTTGTATTCGGACCCGAGGACGATGAGGAAGTAGATTTTGCCGCTGCAAGCGAGCCGATAAACTATGATCCGCAGCCTGCACGTCCCACAACACAGAAAAAGTCAAAGGTTGTAAGCATTGCTGCAACAACACAGATGAAGGTTGTAGTTGTTTCTATCGAGCGTTTTGACGAAGTAAAAGAGGTTGTTGACCACCTCAGAAACAAAAAGCCCGTTGTTGTAAACCTTGAAAAGCTGGACAAGGATATTTCCCGCCGAGTAATCGATATTATAAGCGGTGCTTCATACGCGCTTCAGGGAAGCACACAGAAGGTTGCAAAGGGCATTTTCCTTGTTGCTCCTTATAATGTTGACATTATGGCAGACGTTCGTGATGAGCTTCAGAACGCTGATTTCTTCCCATGGGAGGAATAAACAAGAACCAGTTTCTTTACGGTCTTGATTCACGCCATAATATTATGTTTGCACATATTTTTGATATGGCGATGCAATCGGACAGATATTCTCGGGCAGTTTACGGAGATTTCCTGTCGGAAAACAGTATTGCAGAGCTTCTTTTAAGGAAAAGCTTTCTGCCGCTGGAGCCGATTTTATTTGGCGGTTTTGACGATGCTGAAAGAAAAATGGTAGCATTTCTCCCCGAATATGAAGAATTATCTTTCCCTATTGCAGCACTTAAGTTAACCTCTCCGATGTTAAAGGGGCTTACACACCGTGATTATCTTGGCAGTGTGCTGGGACTTGGTATAAAGAGGGAAAAGTGCGGTGACATTATAACAGGGGAAGCTTCTACTTACATTATTCTTTCAGAAGATATTGCATCTTACGCCCAGAATTCCCTTACCAAGGTAGGGCGGGTGGGCGTAAGGACGCAGCTTGTTCCCCTTTCGGAAATTGAAGTTCCCGAAAAAAGCTTTACCCCTATCACGGGGACAGTTTCTTCACTGAGGCTCGATGCCGTAATTTCCCTTTTCAGCGGAAAAGGCAGAAGCAAGGCTTCGGAAATTATTTCGGGCGGATTAGTATTTGTAAACGGCATCTGCACGGAGAAAAGCGATTTACATCTTAAAGACAAAGATGTTATTTCCCTTCGTGGAAAGGGCAAAGCTACCTTAGAGGTGGGCGGGACAAGCAAAAAGGGCAGAATTTTTATCACGCTTAATTCGTGGACTTGAAAGGAGCGGTATTTATGGCTATATATATTTTTGCAGCAATTCTTATTATCGCCCTTGACCAGATTTCAAAATTTCTCACAACGCATTTTTTCCGTTTAGGCGAGGTAAAAAATATTATCCCCCGTGTTTTAAGCTTTACGTATTTAAAAAACGAGGGGGCAGCCTTTGGAATTTTGCAGGGTGCGAGGGTGTTTTTCATTTTAATAACTATCGCTATTTTCATCTTTGCAATTTTCTATATCGTAAAGATGCGTCCTCAGTCACTTCTTGAAAAATGGGCACTTTGCTTTATTGCAGGCGGTGCTATAGGAAACTTTATTGACCGTGCTGCTTTCGGATATGTCCGTGATTTTATTTTACTTGAATTTATTGAATTTCCCGTTTTTAACATAGCCGACTGTTTCGTTTGCATCGGTGCGGGATTATATATTTTATACGCATTACTTGATATCCCCTCAAAAAAGGAAGAGAAGCAAGAAAATGACGAATGATACACTGAATCTGACAGCGTGCAAAAAAGCACGCTGCGATGTCTATATAGCAGAAAATGTTCCCGACCTTTCCAGAAGCTTTTTAAAGAAGCTCTTTGACAAAGAGGAAGTGTTTGTAAACGGGAAGGCGGTACGTGCCTCCTTTAAGCTTAAGGAGGGCGATAAGATTTCCCTTACCCTTCCTGAGGCAGAGACGCTTGATGTTAAAAAGCAGGATATCCCCCTTGACATAGTGTATGAGGATTCTGACCTGCTTGTAATAAACAAGGAGCGTGGAATGGTTGTACACCCCGCCGCAGGTAATGATGACGGCACGCTTGTAAATGCACTTCTCTACCATTGCGGGGACAACCTTTCGGGAATTAACGGCGTAATACGGCCAGGAATTGTACACAGGATTGATAAGGACACGACAGGGCTTCTGGTAGTGGCGAAAAATGATATTTCACATAAATTTCTTACAGAGCAGCTTGCTGACCGCAGCTTATCACGCACTTATTACGCAATTGTACACGGAAATATTAAAGAAGATACCCTTACTGTTGATGCCCCGATTGCCAGAGATACGTCCGACAGAAAAAAAATGGCGATTGCAAAAAAGGACGGGCGTGAGGCAGTTACACATATAACGGTGCTTGAAAGGTTTGGTAAATATACTTACATCCGCTGCAAGCTTCAGACAGGGCGGACGCACCAGATAAGAGTCCACACAAAGTCGATAATGCACCCTATACTGGGCGACAAGACATACGGTCTTAAAAAGGAGGAGTTTTCGCTTTCAGGGCAGCTCCTTCACGCAGGGGAAATCGGATTTATTCACCCTGCAACCAAGGAGAAGGTTTCGTTTTCCGCACCTCTCCCCAAAGATTTTGAGGAAACACTTGAAAAAATCAGAGCGAAATATAGCTCGAAAATATAGCCAAAAAGAGGATGATTTATTATGGCAAAGGAAAAATTTTATATCACCACCCCAATATACTATCCCAGTGACAAGCTGCATATAGGCCATTCCTACTGCACTGTTGCTGCAGATACTATTGCACGTTATAAGCGTGCACAGGGCTATGATGTAATGTTTTTAACAGGTACAGATGAGCACGGTCAGAAAATCCAGCGTATTGCCGAGGAAAAGGGT
>JAZLEL010000029.1:0-3564 GCA_045615265.1 Clostridia bacterium
GAAACACTTGAACAGGCAGAACTTAGAAAGGAATACCTTCAGGCAATCCGTGCAAATTTTAGGCAAACCCTTGACAGTAAGTCGGAGGCCAAGCGGTCTTAGGAAGACAAGCAAGTTGTTCAACTCCTTGGCTCACAGAACGACATGGCTACGATCCGACTTGAAACACTTGAACAGGCAGAACTTAGAAAGGAATACCTTCAGGCAATCCGTGCAAATTTTAGGCAAACCCTTGACAGTATCGAGTATAAAGATTAAGCAAATTAAAAGAAGCAATGTTACTCACATTACTTCTTTTTTGTTTCTATATGTAATTTTAAATCAAGTATGATAGTAATATTAAAATATCGGTAATATACTAAAATCCTAAAAAGGAGACGGAATTTATTGAAAAAATCATATTCTGAAATTACAAGTTACGTAAAAGAGCTTGCAGATATTTCCTGCAGGAATAATAATATAAATCCGAAAATGTATGTAGATTATAATGTAAAGCGAGGGCTTCGTGACCTCGATGGCAATGGTGTTGTCACTGGTCTAACAGAGATATCAAATATAAAGGCAAAGGAAAAAGGCAGACACGGCGAGAGTATTCCATGCGAAGGGGAACTAAGTTTCCGCGGATATAATGTAAAGGATTTAGTATCCGGTTTTTGGAAAGAAGATAGATTTGGATTTGAGGAAATCGTTTATCTTCTGCTATTTTCTGAGCTTCCTGATAAGGAAAAGCTTAAGAAATTCACAAAAACACTTTCTGATTACAGAACACTCCCAACCTCGTTTGTAAGAGATATGATATTAAAAGCACCAAGCAGCGATATGATGAACAGCCTTTCAAGAAGTGTTCTGGCGTTATATTCTTATGACGAAAATCCGGACGACATTTCAGTTGAGAATGTTTTACGACAAGGTTTACAGCTTATTGCTATGTTTCCTCTTCTTGCGGTATATGGCTATCACGGATACAGACATTATCATTTAAATAAGAATCTTCATATAAGAAATCCTAAACCGGAGTTGTCAACAGCAGAAAATTTGCTTCACATGCTCCGTAAGGACGGAAAATTCACCCATCTTGAGGCAAAAGTCCTCGACCTTGCACTTGTACTTCATGCAGAGCACGGGGGAGGTAACAATTCCACCTTTACAACCCATGTAGTAACCTCATCTGGTACAGATACCTATTCAGCCATTGCAGCCGCACTGGGATCGCTCAAAGGTCCGAGACACGGCGGTGCAAACATCAAGGTTGTGCAGATGTTTGATGATATGAAGAAATCTATTAATAGAACTAACGAAAGCGAAATTAAAGACTATCTTAATAGACTTCTCAATAAAGAAGCATTCGACAATGCTGGGTTAATTTATGGTATGGGACACGCAATATATTCAAAATCCGACCCAAGAGCGGATATTTTGAGAGGTTGTGCAATGGATATCGCAAAAGAAAAAGGCTGCGAGAGAGATTTCCTGCTCTATGAATCCATAGCAAGGCTCGCTCCGCAGATTATTGCAGAAAAGAGAAAAATGTACAAGGGTGTAAGTGCAAATGTAGACTTTTATTCCGGATTTATTTACAAAATGCTTGATCTGCCATATCAGCTTTATACACCCATCTTTGCGATTGCAAGGATAGCAGGTTGGTCAGCACACAGAATTGAGGAAATCCAAAGCAATGGTAAAATTATTCGCCCTGCGTATATCAATGTGAAAAAGCGCAAAAATTATGTCGATATAGAAAACAGATGAGGAAAGAATATATACTTATAAATTGAAATCTTATTTAATTATACAAAAAAGAGAGAGTAACATTCTTTGTTGCTCTCTCTTTTTGGCAGGGGTAGAAGGACTCGAACCCTCAAGAACGGTTTTGGAGGTCATCTCAGTTATCAAATACCGTCCATATTGTTCCCGCTGTTGAGCCGTTTGTAGCACTCGGTCTTCTGAACCTTATGCCTTTTGATGCTTCATTGATGCTATATGAATATCTCATCAAATTTGATGCCCAACTGCCAAAAAATCGACACATTTAATTTTATTTAAGTATAACATTCATTCCGTGAAATTGCAAACAGAATCAAACGGAATTGCCCGTGTAAGACAATAGAATGAATTAAGGCAGAATGAATCGAAAATCAATCTTAAACACTATACAAGGCGTTTTTGAGCCAATTACAACCGAGTAATCTATAACCTCCATATCAAAAAATGGTATGACTTAAACAAAAAAATGGCACTTTAAAAATGATATAATAAATATTTAACTGACATCACATAATAAGGAAAAAGGAAGTGATTTATAGTTGGAATTTATTAAAGTCATTTTAACTTCTTTGCTGTCTATGGTATCGTTGTTTGTGATTGCAAAAATAATGGGACACAAGCAAATGGCACAGCTTGATTTTTTTGATTATATAACAAGCATCACCATTGGCTCAATAGCTGCAGAGCTTGCAACAGAATTGGAAGCACCGTGGAAACCTCTTATCGCAATGATAATCTATGGTCTTGTTGCACTTGGGCTAACAATACTTGCTCATAAATTTCCTAAAACCCGTAAATATGTCAACGGAACACCAACCATTATTATGGACAACGGAAAGCTGTATAGGGAGAATATGAAAAAGGCAAAGCTTGAACTTTCTGAATTTATGGTTTTATGCAGACAGGAAGGATATTTTAATTTAAATGATATTCAAACAGCAGTATTTGAATACAATGGCAGACTTACTGTTTTGCCCAAAAGTGTAAAAAGACCGCTTACTCCGGAGGATATGAATATAACTCCCGAGAAGGCGGAAATATGCACAGAGATTATTATGGATGGTCGTATTCTGCACGAAAACTTAAAAAGGCTTGGCCTTGATTTGACATGGCTTGATAAACAATTAAAAAAGCAAAAATATGACAATGCAAAGGAAATATATTTGGGAATATGTGACAAAAGCAATAACCTCACTTTATTCCCGGTAAATTAACTTTTACATTTATCATCTTTTGCCTCGCATATTGCCCTCCTAGTCGCAATAGTTGCCAATGTGTCACCCAATTGGACTAAAACAGTTGCAAGCAAGGTTGTTTCTTCAATGCTTAACCTGCTTGAAAGTGCATTGGCTACTGCTGTTATAGATGCTGTTAATTGACAAGAATTCATTATATCCCTCCTTGTGAATTGCTTAAAAAATATGCTCAGTATATAGTATGAAAAAAGCAAGCTATCAGTTACCGAAGAACAACCTCATTACTATATTAAAATATGACACACCTTAAACAAAGAAAAGCGGAACGAAGAATACGGTTGATTATGCATTTCGAAAGGGAATTGGCGTAATAAATGTTTTAAACAGTATTTAATAGTCCTTAAACATCATAGAATTTTCTGTGCACTCAATTGTAAACTGAAATGCAATACTTGTTTGTATAATTTGTAATTTTAAGTGTATAAATTACAGATGCAGACAGGTATTGCATTTTGTTTTGCAAAAAAATTAATTTGTCATAGGTTTGTCATATCGGGTTTGATAAAATGAAACACAAAGGTACTTATATGATATAAATTTAAAG
>JAZLEL010000030.1:0-5580 GCA_045615265.1 Clostridia bacterium
CTTCTTATCAAGACTCCTCACCGTGCAGGTGCCCTTTACAGCGTAATTGCTAATTTCTATTCCCTCGGAATTAATATTATAAAGCTTGAAAGCCGCCCCATTCCTGAAAGCGACTTCGAGTTTATGTTCTATTTTGATATAGACGTGTCTGTGTATTCAGACAAGCTTCCGGCAATTATTGATTTGCTTGAGTATTCTCTGGGCGAGAAGAACGTAAAATATCTGGGAAGTTACAGAGAGGCCTGATACAAATGAGAATTTTTCTTATTGCTAAAAAACTGTCCCATTCCTTTTCAAAGCCTATTCATAACGAGCTTGCGGACTATTCATATGAATATAAGGAGCTTGAGGAAGATGAGCTTGAGGAGTTTTTCCTGAAAAAGGATTTTGACGGACTCAATGTCACAATTCCATATAAGCAGACGGTAATGAAATACCTTGATGAGATTTCGCCTGAAGCTAAGAAAATCGGTGCAGTGAACACTGTTTTAAACCGAGGCGGAAAGCTTTTCGGTGAGAACACCGATTACTATGGCTTTTGTTACCAGATAAAAGAGTCGCGTGCCGACATACAGGGAAAAGATGCCGTCATTTTAGGAACAGGCGGTGCCGCAAAGACCGTTATGTGTGTTCTAAACGATATGGGGGCAAGGAGTGTGCGTCAAGTTTCCTCCGCCGAGATTAAAAGCGGAAATACGGAAAAATATCACGATGCACAAATCCTTGTTAATGCAACCCCAGTGGGAATGTACCCCGACACAGGTGTTGCAGCAGTGGATGTAAATAATTTCCCCCGATGCGAAGCGGTTCTTGACCTTATATATAATCCTTTAAAGACCAAGCTTATTCTCGATGCACAAAAGAATGGGCTAAAGGCAGCAAACGGATTGGGAATGCTTGTTGCACAGGCGAAAAAAGCCTGCGAGCTTTTCACGGATTCTTCCATAAAAGATTCTGAAATTCTAAGGATACGTACACTGATTGAAAACCAAACAAAAAACATCGTTCTTATAGGAATGCCTGGCTGCGGAAAATCTACCGTAGGAAAATACCTTGCCGAAAAACTGGGCAGAGAATTTTTTGACTGCGATGACGAAATTACAAAAAAAGGGGAAACCCCTTCGGATATAATAAAAAAATACGGCGAGGAGAAGTTCAGAAAAACAGAAAGCGAAACCCTTTCGGAGCTTTGCAAGAAAAGCGGTGTTGTTATTGCAACCGGCGGCGGTGCAGTAACAAGGGAATGTAACTACGACATTATCCGTCAGAATGCAACGGTGGTATTTATTGAAAGGGACATAAAAAGGCTTGCAACGAACGGAAGACCTCTTTCTCAGGGCGGGGAAAAAGCCCTTTTAAAAATGTATGAAGAACGTTATCCGCTTTACAGAAGATTTTGCGATTTTTCCGTAAAATCTCAAAGAACATGGCAAAAAACAACGGAACGTATAATCAAAGAGTTGAATAAAAGGTGATTAATATGAAGATACTTGTTATTAACGGACCTAATCTTAATATGCTGGGAATAAGAGAGCCTGATATTTACGGCAAATCAACCTATAATGATTTAATCGGTATGATAAGCAACTATGCCCAGACAAAGGGCTTAGAGGTTGAATTTTATCAGTCCAATCACGAGGGCAATATAGTGGATAAAATTCAGGCGGCATATGGAAATACAGACGGGATTATAATAAATCCTGCGGCGTATACGCACACCAGCATTGCAATCTTGGATGCTCTTAAGTCCGTTGCAATTCCTACTGTCGAGGTGCATATTTCTGCAATAGAGGAAAGAGAGCAGTTCAGAAAGCTTTCTTATGTGTCTCTTGTTGCCAAAAAAACTATTACAGGAAAGGGATTTGACGGGTATATAGAGGCACTTGATTACCTTTTGGAGAACTAACCGACAAGAAATTCAAAAAAAGTAAAAAAAATGCTTGACTTTTGTTTGACGCTATATTATAATAACTTTCGTGTCAGGCGAAAGTCTTGTGCATGTGGCGGTGTAGCTCAGTTGGCTAGAGCAAACGGTTCATACCCGTTAGGTCGGTGGTTCGAGCCCACTCGCCGCTACCACTTTGGCCCGTTGGTCAAGCGGTTAAGACACCGCCCTTTCACGGCGGTAACACGAGTTCAAATCTCGTACGGGTCACCATTAATATGGGAGCATAGCTCAGCTGGGAGAGCATCTGCCTTACAAGCAGAGGGTCATAGGTTCGAGCCCTATTGTTCCCACCAAACAAAAAACACACTCAACAGAGTGTGTTTTTTGTTTGGTGGGAACAAATATAACGCAATAAAAACCACTATTATTTCCTCCCTATCTTGTGCTATCAATCCTATTTCTTCCTTATATATAGTAACTGCATAAAAAAGTACAAAATTCCCAAAAAAATATGTTGACAAAAAAATAAGCTTATGGTATATTATTCTTACCTCGCTATGCAGGGCTTTTTTTACGTGCATAAAAAATGAGGTAAATTCTTACTCGGGAGGCGCAGTATCATGAGAGTTAAAATAACATTGGCATGCACAGAGTGCAAGCAGCGTAACTACAATACTATTAAGAATAAGAAGAACAATCCTGACAGACTTGAAATGAATAAGTATTGTCCTTTCTGCCGCAAGCACACACTGCATAAAGAATCTAAGTAATAGAAGGTGAACCAAATGGGAGAAACTGTTAAAAAAGACGGAATTTTCCGCCGTGTGGGAAAATCTATTAAAGCTACTAAATCTGAATTTAAAAAGGTTGTTTGGCCTACTAGAAAACAGCTTCTGAACAACACTATGATTGTTATCGCAGCGCTTATCATTATCGGACTTATAATTTTTGGCTTGGACACGCTCTTTGCTAAGTTGGCTGATATATTCATTATTCGCTGATTTATAAAAAAAGGAGGAAGGGCGATTGCCTGATATATTATGAGTGCTGAATTTAAGTGGTATGTTGCTCATACTTATTCGGGTTACGAAAACAAGGTAAAGGACAGTATTGAAAAAACTGTCGAAAACCGCGGACTCGGTGAGCTTATCGGCGATGTGTGCATTCCTGTGGAGGAAGTAATCGAAGAAAACGATAAGGGCGAGAAAAAAACCGTTAGTAGAAAAATATATCCCGGATACGTATTTGTAAAAATGAAAATGACTGACGAAAGTTGGTATGTGGTTCGCAATACCCGTGGTTGTACGGGCTTTGTAGGACCTGGAAGTAAGCCTGTTCCGCTTTCCGATGCAGAGGTTGAGCGTCTTGGCGTTGAAACTACGACAGTTGACCTTGGAATAGACGTTGGTGATACAGTTCGTATTACAGACGGCAGCATGGAAGGCTTTATGGGAGAAGTTTTGGAAATCAATAACGAAAAACGTAAGGTTAGCGTTATGGTTACTATGTTCGGCGGCAGAGAGATGCAGGTAGAATTTGATTTCTATCAGGTTGAACCGCTGGAATAATTACATTCAGTTAATAAGCCGCAAGGCTTGTTATAGATGGGAGGACGCTCAAAGAGCGTTCGTTATCACCACATTTTTTTCAAGGAGGTGCAAACCATGGCTCAGAAAATCGCAGGTTATATCAAGTTGCAAATCCCCGCAGGTAAGGCTACTCCGGCTCCTCCGGTAGGTCCGGCTCTCGGTCAGCACGGTGTTAACATTGTGCAGTTCACAAAAGAATTCAACGAGAGAACAGCTAAAGACGCAGGATTAATTATCCCTGTTGTTATTACCGTATATGCGGACAGATCCTTCAGCTTCATCACTAAGACCCCCCCGGCTGCAGTCCTCATTAAGAAGGCTTGTAAGATCGAGAGCGGTAGTGGTGTACCTAACAAGACGAAAGTTGCTCAGCTTTCAAAGGCAGACCTTCAGCAGATTGCTGAACTTAAAAAGCCTGACCTCAACGCAGCAAGCCTTGAGGCAGCAATGAGCATGATCGCAGGTACAGCAAGAAGCATGGGCGTAACAGTAGAAGAATAATCTAAGAGTAGTATGTGGGAGGGGTAATTCCCGATGAACCACAAGGAGGTTAACAGTAATGAAACATGGTAAGAAATATGTAGCCGGTGCACAGCTTATTGAAGCCGGCAAACAGTATGATCCTGCCGAAGCTCTTGACCTTGTTGTAAAGACTGCCAGTGCGAAATTCGATGAAACAATTGAATTCCACGCAAAGCTCGGCGTTGACTCTCGTCACGCAGACCAGCAGGTTAGAGGTGCTGTTGTTCTTCCCAATGGTACAGGCAAGAAGGTTAGAGTTCTTGTTTTTGCTAAGGGTGAAAAAGCAACAGAGGCTCAGGCAGCAGGCGCAGAATATGTAGGCGCTGAAGAATACGTTGAAAAGATCCAGAAAGAAAACTGGCTTGACTTTGACGTAGTAATCGCTACACCTGATATGATGGGTGTAATCGGACGTATCGCTAGAATCCTTGGACCTAAGGGCCTTATGCCCAACCCCAAGGCTGGTACAGTAAGCATGGATGTTGCTAAGGCTGTAAACGATGTAAAAGCAGGTAAGATTGAATATCGTCTTGATAAGACAAATATCATTCACTGCCCCATCGGTAAGGCTTCATTCGGTGCTGAGAAGCTTCAGGAGAACTTTGATGTTCTTATGGCTGCTATTCTCAAGGCGAAGCCCGCAACAGCAAAGGGTCAGTATCTTAAGAGTGTTGCAGTAGCAAGCACAATGGGCCCTGGCATCAAAATCAATGCTTCTAAGCTTGGCTAATTTAATCTCGTTAAATTAGTTCTTGACAAAAGTTAACAACAGGTGTATAATAACACCGTTGGTTCCATAGACAGCAGGCATAAAGGTAAGTCCTGCCGAGGAAGTATTCCTAAAAAATTCGGGATTCTTTGCGTCTATGGGCGAAGAATCCCTTTTTCATTATTATTTGTGAGGTGAAAACATGCCTAGTCAGAAAGTTCTCGAAGAAAAGAAGCAAATAGTTTCTGCTATGACTGAACAGTTTAAAACAGCAGTTTCCGGCGTTTTCGTTGATTACTGCGGACTTACAGTTGAAGAAGATACTCAGCTTCGTAACAAGCTTCGCGAAGCAGGCGTTGAGTACAAGGTTATTAAGAATACTCTTACACGTTTTGCAGCGAAGGAAGTTGGCTTTGATGAGCTCGATCCTATCCTTAACGGACCTACATCTCTTGCTATCAGCATGACTGATGAAGTTGCTCCCGCAAAGGTTATTGCAGATTTCGCAAAGGATCATCAGCAGCTCGAAATCAAGGCAGGTTTCTTGGATGGCAAGGTGCTCGCTCTTGACGAAGTTAAGCAGCTCGCAGCTACACCCAACCGCGAAACACTTCTCGCGAAGTTGCTCGGCAGCCTCAACGCTCCCATCAGCAACCTTGCTCGTACATTGCAGGCGTTGGTTGATAACGGCGTAGAGCCCGCTGACATCAAGGTTGAGAAGGAAGAAGCTCCCGCAGAGGCTCCCGTAGAAGAAGCTCCTGCAACAGAAGAACCTCCTGCAGAAGAAGCAGCAGCTCCTACCGAAGAATAAAAAATATTTAACTTATTATAGGAGGTAAGTAAAAATGAGTAAGATCGAAACAATTATTGCT
>JAZLEL010000031.1:0-21654 GCA_045615265.1 Clostridia bacterium
GTTACGCCGAGGTCAGCAATTGTCTTACATTCATTAGGATCTGCAATATCTCCTGCACCTACAACGCCGTCTTCTTCGCCGCCGATTGCACCAACTTCAGCTTCCAGGCTGAGGCCCTTTTCTGCACAGATGTTTACAAGCTCAGTTGTTTTCTGAACATTCTCCTCGATAGGATAATGGCTGCCGTCAAACATAACTGATGAGAAGCCTGCTTCGATACACTGCATTGCTGCATCATAGCTGCCGTGGTCAAGATGAAGTGCAACAGGAACTGTGATATTAAGTCCTTCAAGCATACCTTCAACCATACCTACGATGGTCTTGTATCCTGCCATGTATTTACCTGCACCCTCACTAACACCTAAGATTACAGGTGAGTTAAGCTCCTGTGCAGTAAGGAGGATTGCCTTTGTCCACTCAAGATTGTTGATATTGAACTGACCTACTGCATAATGGCCGTCACGAGCCTTTTCCAACATTTCCTTTGCTGATACTAACATAAAATCCCTAAGCCTTTCTGCCCACAATAATTTATTTAAAATATGCACATACCTTACCGCGGGCTGATAAGGCGCATAAAAGATACTCAAAATGTGTATCTCACATCTTCATTTATATATTATCGCATAAAATTCAAAATAAATCAATATATATTCAGTGAAAAGAGGTGATTTTTTGAAAAAAACTTCAGTAATTGCCATTAATTTAAGCCATGCACGTGTCCCTATTCTTATATGTACGTTCATATCAGTTGTTTTAGCAAGCGTGATTTTATCAGCATCGCTCCCTCCCATAACCTTAGGCAACGGGTGGGTGCGTATGATGCTTTCATCAAATATTGCTTTTGAAAACGATTCTCCCGTAACGGTGGGGGTGTTTTCATTGGTCAAAAAAGAAATTTCAGGGCAATCAGCTGTGCCTGATACTCTTTCCCAAAAAGGTCAAAATTTAGCTGATGAAATTGCTGCCCCAACAGCCGTTAATCTAAATGCAGTTGTGGAGGTTTCCAATTCAACTGACAGTGCAATTAATCCTGATGATTATTTATCTCCCGTACCCTCTTTCCTGAAAGAAGATTTTTCGGTGCTTATTATCCATACGCACACAACTGAAAGCTATACTCCATCGGAAGATTTTAATTACACACCCACAGATACAGACAGGACAACCGATAAAAGCTTTAATATGGTACGTGTAGGCGATGAAATAGAAAAGGTCCTTACTTCAAAAGGAATTAACGTTTACCACGACACCACTATAAACGATTATCCAAGTTACAGCGGAAGCTATAACAAAAGTGCAAAAAGCATTGAAAATTACATAAAAAATGACCCTTCTATAAAAATCGTTCTTGATGTGCACCGTGATGCAATAGCAGATAAAAACGGAAAAAAAGTAAAATACTCCACCATTATAGACGATAAGTCTGCTGCCAAGATAATGTTTGTTGTAGGCAGTAACTTAAGCGGTCTTACACACGATAACTGGAAAGAAAATATGCAGTTTGCCTCCCAACTTCAAAAGCATACACTCTCGCTCTACCCTACGCTCTGCCGTCCTATAAATTTCAGAAGCCAGCGTTTTAATCAGCAACTTGCTCCAGGCGGAATCATTGTAGAAGTCGGCACAAACGGAAATACCCTTGATGAAGCAATTTATGGGGCACGCTGTTTTGCAATAGCTTTGGCTGATTTTATTAATACACAATAAAAAAGAAATCCGCCTGTGCGGATTTCTTTAGTTTTAGACTTTATTCGTGATGACCGCTGCAATGAGCACAGTCGCCGCTGCACTGAATCTTTTTTTCAATGCCGTTTTCATCATAATAGTTCTGGATAGCTGCTTTTATAGCCTCTTCTGCAAGCACGCTGCAATGAAGTTTTGCAGGGGGAAGACCCTCAAGTGCCTCTACAACAGCTTTGTTGGTAAGTTTAAGAGCTTCATCAACAGTTTTGCCCTTTACAAGTTCAGTAGCCATAGAGCTTGTTGCAACCGCTGCACCGCATCCGAAGGTTTTGAACTTGACATCTTTAATGATGTTGTCCTCTATCTTCATATAAATTTTCATAATATCGCCGCATTTTGCATTGCCGACAGTTCCGACAGCATTGGCATCAGCTATTTCGCCCACATTTCTGGGGTTAGAGAAATGGTCCATAACCTTTTCGCTGTACATTTCTATCAATCCTTTCCTTCTACGCCCTCGTAAAGCGGGGACATATCTCTGAGTCTTTTAACAATAGGTCCTACTGCTTTAATGAAGGAATCAACCTCTTCTTCCGTAGTAAATTCAGAAATTGTCGCACGCATACTTCCGTGGGCAATTTCATGAGGAAGCCCTATTCCCAAAAGCACGTGAGACGGGTCGAGTGAGCCTGATGTACACGCACTTCCGCTGGAAACAACATACCCCATCATATCAAGGCTGAGGAGAAGACTCTCTCCCTCAATATATTTAAAGCAAAAGCTTGTATTGTTTGGAAGTCTGTTTGTTCTGTGTCCGTTAAGTCTTGTATAGGGCACGGTTTCTAAAATTCCGTCAATGATTTTATCCCTGAGCTTTATAAGCTTTTTTGTTTTCTCTTCAATATTGTCGCACGCCTCTGTAAGTGCCTGTGCCATTCCCACAATTCCTGCTACATTTTCTGTGGTTGCACGTTTTCCCAATTCCTGTGCACCGCCGTGGAGGAGGTTTTCAATTTTAACACCTTTTCTGATATATAATGAGCCTACCCCTTTAGGTCCATGGAACTTGTGTGCAGACATAGAAAGAAGGTCGATGTTCATATCCTTGACATCTATCGGGACTGCACCTGCTGCCTGAACGGCATCAGTGTGAAAATACACACCCTTTTCACGGCACAGCTTTCCTATTTCTGCAATAGGATTGATTGTTCCTATTTCATTATTGGCAAACATTACCGAAACAAGAATTGTTTCATCAGTGATTGCCTTTTCAATGTCCGAAGGCTTTACCATACCATACTCATCAACAGGAACATAAGTTACTTTAAAGCCCTGCTTTTCAAGAAACTCACAGGTATGAAGTACCGCGTGATGTTCAACCGTTGTGGTAATAATATGATTGCCTTTATCTTTATTTTTTAATGCCACACCTTTTATAGCCCAGTTGTCTGCCTCACTTCCGCCGCTGGTGAAAAAGATTTCCTTTTCTTCCGCACCGATTGCAAGAGCAACCTTTTTTCGGGCATCATTAAGTGCCTTTCGTGCAGCTTGTCCGGCAGTGGTATAGGTAGACGATGCATTTCCGAAAGTTTCTGAAAAATACGGCAGCATCGCTGCAATAACACTGTCCTTCATTTTTGTTGTGGCAGCATTGTCTAAATATATCATAGAATGCTTCCTCTCTGTTTAATTCCACGTGTAAAAAACACATCTGTATTACAGTATATTACTATTTATATCAAAAAGCAAGTGGGTTTTTACAAATATTAACTTATTTTTTCTACGCAAAATTAGTCCAGTGGACAACCTTTCCTATCGGGACAAAGCGGTCTTTTTTAATGTCAAGGACAATGTCAGGATAAAGTCCGCTGCTGTTGGCAGCCTTCAGAAAAACGGTATCGCCTTCCTGATAGTAGGTGCGGATAACCGCATCATGCTCATTATAAACCGCAGCAATAATGTCACCATTTTTTAAAGTCGCCCCTTGCTGGATAATAACACTTGCACCTTCTTTTATTGCCTCCTCAATCATTGCCCTGTCCGGCATTTTAATTCCCATATATTCACCTTTAGGCATACTTGTACGGTCTAAAAATGCAGTTTCGACAATCTTGTTAATCTCAACCAAAGGCTTTTTACTGCTTACAGAACTAACAACGTGCACCATTTTAGCACGCTCCCCAACATTGGGAGAAATACTGTGAAGAAGCTCCTCTACGCTGACAAAGAAGGTTTTGGCAATCCTTTCAAGCAGCTTTAAGTCAGGCGAGGAAAGATATCCGCTTTCAATATTATTAATTGTAGTAGCACCGACACCCACCCTTATGCCAAGCTGTGCCTGGGTAAGTCCTGCGTTCTTACGCAAGCTCCTTATATGAACTGCTAACATTCCCATAATTACACTTCCTTAAAAATGCATTATGGATTATTATATCACAAAGAGATTCTTTATTCAAGAATGCAGTGCCATATTTATTCCGTCAGCAATTATACTTGATGCTTGTTCACTTATATTGTCTACATCGTTTGGGGTTACAATCATATTTTCATTTTGGTCGGAAAGAGCCTCTCTTACAAGATTATGCGATGAGTATTTAAGTGCATCTGCCAACATCTGTGTTCCTGATTGTGAATTTTTTTGCATATATTGAGAAATGCTTTCCATTATATCAAGGGTAAGTGTAGCGGCATCAACAACCATCGGCACACCGATTGCTATAACAGGAACTCCCAGTGTTTTTTCCGTAAGCTCTTTTCTGTTGTTTCCAACACCGCTTCCGGGACATATTCCGGTATCTGAAAGCTGTACTGTTGTGCCCAGTCGGCTTAATTTTCTGGCTGCGAGAGCATCTATCGCAATAATGAGTGACGGTTTGACGTGCTCTACTACACCCTTTACAATTTCACTTGTTTCAATGCCTGTAATTCCCAAAACCCCAGGAGCAACCGCACTTACTGCCCTAACCGAGAAGTCAAATCCCATCTGTGCTTCCTTTGTGATATGACGTGTAACGGTAACCTTTCCAACAGATTTGGGGCCTATGGAATCGGGCGTAATGTATCGGTTTCCTAATCCCACAACCAAAACTGAAGTGAGCTTTTTGTCTTTAATAAGCTTTTTAAGTTCATCGCAAACCGCTTTTGCACCACGGTCAATAACATCGTCACTTTCACGAAGCATTTCATCAATTTCAATGGTCACGTAATCGCCGATAGGTTTTCCTATTTGCCTTGCCCCTTCTTCAGTTGTTATTCTTACGTGGGTGACGGTTATTCCGTCATCATCGTGGGCAACGCTTTCCACGCCACATATTTCCTGTGCAAACATTTCCCTGCACTCAATTGCTAAGTCTGTTCTTATAGCCATTATTCTGCCCCCTTTTCCTTCTTGCCCTTATTTTCTTTTGTGGCATCATTTAAAGTTCTGTGAAGGATAAGAAGCTGCAAATTTTCATCTGTGGCATTATCAGAGGGAATATTAACATTGCTGATTGGGTTATTATCCTGCATTTTTTATCAACCTTTCAAATAATTTTATTTTTATTATTTCTCTTTAGTGATAAAAAAATGCAAAAAGACCGCTTCATAAGAAGCGGTCTTACGTTTTTTATAATTAGTTTGTGATTCTCTTTTCGGTTTCCT
Source organism: Clostridia bacterium (assembly GCA_045615265.1). Taxonomy (GTDB): domain Bacteria; phylum Bacillota; class Clostridia; order UMGS1883; family UMGS1883; genus UMGS1883. Next base: position 5,329 of record JAZLEL010000031.1, read on the forward strand.
TATCAAAGAGATGAATCTTGAGAGGATCAAGAGCAATTTTAATTGTTGTGTTAATTGCAGCTGTGCTGTCAGGTCTAACACGAGCAACAAAATTTATACCATCAATTACGAGATAAAGGTATGTTTCAGCACCCATAAGTTCTGTAACTTCAACATCAGCATTTACGATGTAATCAGCGAACTTTTCAAGAGAATCGCTGTCGTCATAAAGATCCTCAGGACGGATACCCATAACAACTGTCTGTCCGATATATTCCTTAGCCTTTTCAGCCTTTTCGGGAGAAAGAGCAACTGTATTTGAACCGAACTTAACGCAGATAGCACCATTTTCTTCAACTACTACTGCATCACAGAAGTTCATCTGGGGTGAACCGATGAAGCCTGCAACGAACATATTAACAGGGTGGTTGTAAAGCTCCTGAGGAGAATCAACCTGCTGCATAATACCGTCTTTCATAACAACGATTCTTGTACCCATTGTAAGAGCTTCTGTCTGGTCATGAGTAACGTAGATGAATGTTGTCTGGAGTCTCTGATGAAGCTTTGAAATTTCAGATCTCATCTGTACACGAAGCTTAGCATCAAGATTAGAGAGCGGTTCGTCCATAAGGAATACCTTGGGTTCACGAACGATTGCACGACCAAGTGCAACTCTCTGACGCTGACCACCGGAAAGAGCCTTGGGCTTTCTTTCAAGAAGATGTTCAATATCAAGGATGCGAGCAGCTTCCTGAACTCTCTTCTTAATTTCGTCCTTGGGAGTCTTTCTGAGTTTAAGACCGAACGCCATATTTTCAAAAACTGTCATATGAGGATAAAGAGCATAGTTCTGGAAAACCATAGCAATATCTCTATCCTTAGGAGCAACGTCATTCATAAGCTTGTCGCCGATGTAAAGCTCGCCTTCACTAATTTCTTCAAGACCTGCGATCATTCTGAGAGTTGTGGACTTACCGCAACCAGAAGGACCAACAAGGATAACGAATTCCTTATCTGCGATGTCGAGAGAAAAATCGGTAACAGCTGTAACGCCGCCTGAATATCTCTTATAAATGTTTTTCAACTGTAAACTTGCCATTTTTGCATGACCTCCTAAAGAATAACACAAACACTATTTTGCATTTTTCTATATTGTAGCATAAGATTACATTTTTTCAAATACCTTCATTTCACAAATTTAGTTATTTTTTTTGTAGACATTGCACAAGTATTTGACCTCTTCGTCTGTAAGGAGCCTGTAATCCCCAAGATTTAGTGCATCATCCATACAGAAATTACCATATGCGAGGCGTTTAAGATAAACAACTTTATTATTTACTGCAACTGCCATTCTTTTAATCTGATGAAACTTTCCCTCGGTTATTGTAAGCTTGATTTCATTCGGGCTTACACGCACAGCTTTCGAGGGTTTAGTAATGCATTCTCCGATATCAACCCCGCCTTTAAGCAGTGCTATCTCTCCGTCAGTTATATCCTTCTCCAGCTTAAGAAAATATGTCTTACCAACATTTTTATTGGGAGAGAGCATATTGTGTGCCAACTCCCCATCATTTGTAAGAAGGAGAAATCCTTCCGTATCTATATCAAGCCTTCCGACAGGGAAAAGCTGATACCTTTGATAAGACGCATCTAATAAATCAAGAACGGTTTTTTTCCTTTTATCCTCGGTGGCACTTATATATCCTTGGGGCTTATTCAGCATAATATATACAAATTTTTTATAGGTAATTTCCTCGCCTTCAAAACGTACACTATCATTTTCCGAAACGTGAAAAGCAATATCCGTAACGGTTTTTCCATCTACGCTTATTCTTCCGTTTTTTATTGCCTTTCTGGATTCGCTCCTTGTCATTGCGACTGCATCGGACACAAATTTATCAAGACGCATATCCTATCTCCCTCATTTTTACATCTGTTTTCACTTGTACCTATTATATAACATATATTCATAGGATTCAATCATTACTTTTAATTGGAAGCATTATTCCGTCAAGGGTTATACTGCAAATATCCCCGCCGATTATTTTTCCGTCACAGACAATTATGTTCGCACGTGCATTTTTCGATGGGATAAGATAGGTATAACGCTTGCACTTTTTTCCTTTGTATAAGGAAAGGTCATAACCGTTTTCCTTCATTAAATTGTTGTAATTAGTCCATACGTTGTTAAAGTTTTCGGGGATGGTAATTTCAGCAACCTCATACGGCTGTTCTGAAACATCGTCATAACCCATTTCACGTACTATTTGAGAAAACACTGGCAAAGGTTTTTCCTGGGAGGTACGCGCAACCAGTATTATCCCAATACCTATAATCATCAATAACAGAAATTTTTTCATATAAAAACACCCTCTCGAAATATTATTATTCCGAAAGGGTGTTTCATATTCTCTTATTCAGCAGAGAAAGGAAGAAGTGCAATGTGACGAGCACGCTTAATAGCGATTGTCAGCTGACGCTGATGCTTAGCACATGTGCCTGTGATTCTTCTGGGAAGAATCTTTGCTCTCTCTGAAACATAACGACGGAGCTTTGCAACGTCCTTATAATCGATATCTGCAACCTTATCAACGCAGAACTGGCAAACTTTTTTCTTTGCTTTTCTGGCTCTGAAAGGTCTTTCAGTCTTTTCCTTTTCCATCATGGCTAAAACCTCCTTTAATTAAGTATCCGAAAATTAAATTCCGTATACCTTAGAATGGTAAATCATCATCTGTGCCCATAGGGGAAATGGGATCGGGAAGCGAGCCGAAGTCATCTGCACCTGCAAAAGAATCATCTGCACCCATAGAGGACTGAGAATCCCTTTTACTTTCAGCAAAATATACCTGACTTACTACAACATCGGTAGCATAACGCTTCTTTCCGTCCTGATCATCCCAAGAGCGTGTCTGAATACTTCCTTCAAGGGCAACCATGCTGCCTTTTCTGAAGTATTTAGAAATAAACTCCGCAGTCTGCCTCCACGCAACGCAGTTGATGAAATCTGCCTTACGCTCTTCGCCCTGACGGACAAAGTTACGGTCTACTGCAAGTGAGAAACTGCAAGTGCTGATTCCCTGCGGTGTGCTGCGAAGTTCGGGGTCGCGAGTAAATCTGCCCATCAAAATAACCTTGTTAAGCATTTAATATACCTCCCCTTGTTTCTTACGCTTCCTTGCGGATTGTGATTGTACGCATAACACCGTCAGTGATTCCGTAAATTCTCTCAAGTTCCTTGGGGAATTCAGGATTTGATGCGAAGTTCACAAGAACGTAGTAACCTTCTGTCTTGAAATCGATAGGGTAAGCAAGCTTTCTCTTGCCCCATACGTCCACACTCTCAACAGTTCCGTTCTCAGCGATGAGTTTCTGGAACTTCTCGGAAAGAGCAGTAATCTTCTCCTCTTCAAGAGTAGTGTCAAGAACAAAAATGGTCTCATACTTGTTGATAATTTCAGCCATTTTCTACACCTCCTTCTGGTCTTTGGCTTTGGGACACACCCAAAGCAAGGATAGCATTTTAATCAAAATGCCTAATCATTATACAATGCAAAAATAGGATTGTCAAGCTTTTTTTAAATCCGCAGTTTAAAAAGGCAGTACGCTTAGCGTACTGCCTTAGTTTGTTCCGATTAAAATATGAGAGAAATCAGATAGCTCTTACAACTTTTCCGCTTCTCAAGCAACGGGAGCAAACGTGGATTGTCTTGGGAGAACCGTTAACAACAGCTTTTACAGTTTTGATGTTGGGCTTCCAAGCACGATTTGATCTTCTGTGAGAGTGGCTTACCTTAATACCAAAAGTAACACCCTTACCGCATACATCACATTTAGCCATATCTATTTCCCTCCTTAGGAATACTTTCATTTCATAACACGCATAGGTTATTCTAACAGATAAAAACTAAAAATGCAAGTATTTTTTTTATTTTTTTCAAATTTCTTCATTTGTGTCATTATATGGCGGTATTTTAACGGGGTTTACGCTTGATTTTTAGGGCATTTGTAGTATAATATATAATGATAAATTGTTAATATAAGGAATTGGGAAAATGAAAAATCTTATTATAATCGATGGAAACAGCATAATAAATCGTGCGTATTACGGGGTACGCCCTCTTTCCACAAAGACAGGAATCCCTACAAATGCAATTTACGGCTTTATGAATATCATGCTTAAATACATTGATGAATATAAGCCGGACTACCTTTGTGTGGCATTTGACCTGAAGGCTCCCACCTTCCGCCATAAGATGTATGACCAATATAAAGCTCAGCGAAAAGGAATGCCCGATGACCTTGCCGAGCAGATGCCCCACCTTAAGGAAATTCTTTCAAGTATGAACATTTTACAGCTTTCTCTGGAAGGTTATGAAGCAGACGACATCATCGGTACTGTCAGCAGAATTTGCGAGGAAGACGGTGTAAGATGCAATGTTGTAACAGGAGATAAAGATGATTTGCAGCTTGCAAGCAAAACCACCCACGTTCTCCTTACCACAACACGTATGGGACAAACCACAACAGAGGACCTTGACGAAAAGGGTGTCCTTGACAAATACGGAGTAACGCCCGAAGAATTTATTTCCGTTAAGGCACTGATGGGTGATTCCTCCGACAATATCCCCGGGGTTAAGGGTATTGGTGAAAAGACGGCGTTTGACCTTCTTCAATATTTCCATTCACTTGATAATATGTACGAAAACATTGAAAATGACCACATAAAAAAGGCGGCAAGGGAAAAGCTTATTGCAGGAAAAGAAGATGCATACCTCTGCCATAAGCTGTGTACAATTGAAAGGTATGTTCCTATCCAATTTTCACTTGAAGATGCACTTTACAAAGAAGCCGATAACGATGCCCTTTTTAAAAAGCTGGAGGAGCTTGAGCTTAAAAAGATTTCCGAAAGGCTTTGCACTTCCCCTAAAGAAACTGCACCTGAAGTTGAGGACGCCTTGCCTGCAACAGAAGAGGTTGTCAACAAATGTAAAAATGAAAATTCCTTCTATTTTATATTAAAGGAAGATAAAACAGAGTTTCTTTTTGAAAAAAAGGCGTACTTCGCTGACACCTTCCTTTTAAAAGAGGTATTTGAAAACCCGAAAATCAAAAAATACACACATGAATATAAAAAGATACGTCATATGCTTTCTGATATCGGTATAAATTTGTGCGGAGAGTTCTATGACAGTGAAATTGCGGCATATATCATCGACCCCACCAGGTCTGAATATAATATAAATGAAATTTTCCTGTCCTACTCCCTCGCTCCCTCGGTTGCATCAATACCCGAGCTTTTTGAAAAGCAGAGCGGAGAGCTTTCACAAAAAAATCAGCTCGCCCTTTTAAACGACATAGAGCTTCCCCTTGAAAATGTACTCTATGAAATGGAAGTTCAGGGATTTAAAATTGATAAGGATGAGCTTAGCCGTTTTTCCAAAATGCTGGGCGAAAGAATATCCGCACTTGAAAGCTCCATCTACTTTATGGCAGGAGAGAAAATAAATATAAATTCTACAAAACAGCTTGGCAAGCTTTTGTTCGAGGATATGGGTCTGCCCGTAATAAAGAAGACAAAGACAGGCTACTCCACTGACTCCTCCGTTTTAGAAAAGCTTCGCGGGAAGCACGAGATTATAGAGCTTATCATAGAATACCGTCATCTGGCAAAGCTGAAGTCCACATATGCAGATGCCTTTCTGCCGCTCCTTGACGAGGAGGGCAGAATTCGCTCCACCCTTAAGCAGACTGTTACCCAGACGGGAAGAATCAGCTCCGCAGAGCCTAATCTTCAGAATATTCCTGTCCGCACAGAAATAGGACGTGAAATCCGCAAAATGTTTGTTGCGAAGGAAGGCTCACTTTTGGTGGGGGCAGACTATTCGCAGATTGAGCTTCGTGTCCTTGCGCATATGTCAGACGATAAAACTATGCAGAATGCCTTCATAAATAATGAGGATATTCATACCATAACTGCAACACAGGTTTTCAATGTTCCCGATTTTCTTGTAACAGATGATATGCGTTCCCGTGCTAAAACAGTTAATTTTGGTATAATCTACGGGCAGGGGGAATTTTCCCTTGCCGGAGAGCTTAAAATAAGCCGCAAGGAAGCAAAAGAATATATTGAAAGTTATTTTGCTCATTACAGCGGAGTTAAGAATTATATGGAATCTACCATCGCAAAAGCAAAAGAAGACGGATTTGTTACTACTGTTTTCGGACGCCGCAGATATATTCCTGAGCTTCAGGCTAAAAATTTCAATCTGCGTTCGTTTGGCGAGCGTGCTGCGATGAACGCACCTATTCAGGGAACGGCAGCCGATATTATAAAAATTGCTATGGTTAAGGTGTACGATGCACTTAAAGAAAAATGCCCTGAAGCAAAACTTATACTTCAGGTACACGATGAGCTTATTTGCGAAGTTCCTGAGGAAAAAGCTCAAATAGCGGCACAGATATTAAAGGAAGAAATGGAAAATGCAGCTGTGCTTTCTGTTCCGCTTGTTGCTGATGTAAAGGTAGGCAAAAGCTGGTACGAAACAAAATAACGGAGATGTTAAAAATGCCCAGACCTCAAAAAGGCTAAAATTATATTGATTGCTTCGCCAGAAAGGAAAATTCCTATGAAAATGCTTATAGGCCTTACAGGAAAAACAGGCAGCGGTAAATCCAGTGCTGCAAAAATATTAGAAAAGCTTGGATGCTTTACCGTAGACTGCGACCGTATTGCACACGAAGTGCTTTTCGATAGAAAAATTAAAGAAAAGCTATGTGAGCTTTTCTCCCCTGCTATACTTGGCAAAGACAATGAAATTGACAGAAAAGCTCTTGGCTCAATCGTTTTTAAGGATAAGAGCAAATTATCACTTTTAAATGGCGTAGTCCACAAAGAAATTATCGAGCGCTGTCTTACACTTTGCCATAATTCGGGCATGGATATCTGCGTTTTGGACGGTTCAGAGCTTGAATCGAGCGGAGTGGATAAGAAGTGTGCCTATATTATAGTAATAACAGCTGATGAAAACACACGCCTTGAAAGAATAATGACACGTGACGGTATTGATAAAGAAAGTGCAATTTTAAGAATAAAGTCGCAAAGCGACTATTCCAAAGATGCCATTATTATAGATAATAGTACAAATGAGAAAGCTTTTGAAGAAAAAATCGCCAATCTCTATAATAAACTTCTAGGAGAAATAAATGCATAAAAAGCTTTCAAGAGTTCTTCTTGCTCTTATAACTATCATCTTAATTCTTGTGACAACATTTTCTGTGCTGAGAAGTCTTTTCCCACGGACACATATTAGGATAGTTCAAAAATACTGCAATGAGTTTGATACAGATACCTCTTTAGTGCTGGCTATTATAAAGGCTGAAAGCAATTTCAACCCGAATTCTGTAAGCCACGCCAACGCACAGGGAATTATGCAGCTTACCGAGGACACCTTTAAATTCTGCAATGACTCACTAAAAATAAACGGCGGGGATATTTTTAATCCTGAGGCAAATATCCGTGCAGGGGTATGGTATTTCTCCTACCTTACAAAACACTATGAGGGCAACACAAAAAATGCACTTTCCGCATACAACGCAGGAGCTACAAATGTAGATAAATGGTTAAAGGACTCACGCTATTGCTCCGATGGGAAAACGCTGGATAGCATTCCCTTTAACGAAACTGCACGCTATGTTGCAAAAATCTCCCGTTATAAAATTATCTATGACATTTTATATTGAAAAGGGGTTTACAGATGAAAAAAATTATTTCCCTTTTTGTTATATTTATAATGCTGATAACACTGTCCTCGTGTGAGAGCAGAGAAAGGGTAACAAGGCAAAACTTTGCTTTTGATACAATTATAAATATCACCACCGATAAAAAGGATTCGGGTAAAATCGACCGTGCATTTGAATTGTGCCGTGACTATGAGAAGATTTTCAGCAGCACAGATTCATCAAGCGAGCTTTATAAGCTTAATGATAAAGGAAACATTTTCCCTTCCAACGAGCTTATGGAGGTTTTGAACTTTTCCTTTAAAATGTCTGAGCTGTCAGACGGGGCATTTGACATTACGGTTAAACCGCTTGTCGATTTATGGAACATAAGCGAAAGAAAGTTTCCTCCTACGGATGCTGAAATAGAGCAGGCACGTTTAAATACCGGATACGAAAAGGTAAGTCTTTCCCCCTTTAACGCCCAAGGTAGAAAACTTGATATGGGTGCAGTGGCAAAAGGATATATTGCCGACAAGCTGATTGAGGAATTCAAAAAAGATAATATCAAAAATGTAATCGTGGACTTAGGCGGAAATGTAGCTTTGATAGGACAGTTTACCGTGGGTATACGAAATCCTTTTAAACCAGATGAGATTTTCGCCACTATTTCGCTAAAGGATAAAAGTGCCGTTACCAGCGGGGCATACCAAAGATATTTCGAGTATGACGGCAAGCGTTATCACCATATAATTGACCCAAGGACAGGCTGCCCTGCAGATTCAGGAGTTGCCTCGGTGACAGTTATTTCGCCCTCATCAATTAATGCAGACGCACTCTCCACAGCGATATTTATTTTAGGTAAGGATTCTATCACGCTGTGCAGTAAATTTCCCGACACTGATGCCTTTATTATAATGAATGATGGGAGCACAGTTACAACCGATAATTTTGCCGAAAAGTACAGTTTAATACTTAATTAGAAAAAATTAATTATTTTGATAAAAAAAACTTGCATTTTAAAATAATGTGTGCTATAATGCATTTTGTTCCATAATGTTTTGGAGGTGAAAATATAATGCCTAACATTAAATCAGCAAAGAAGAGAGTTCTTGTTATTGAGAAGAAGACTCTTGAAAATCGTATGGTTAAATCAGCTATTAAGACAGAGCTTAAGAAGTTTGAGGCAGCTGTTAGCGAGGGAAATAAGGCTTCTGCTCAGGAGCTTTACAACGTTTGCGTTAAGAAGCTTGACCAGGCTGCTGCTAAGGGTGTGTACCACAAGAACACTGTTAGCCGTAAGAAGAGCAAGCTTGCTAAGGCAATCGCTACAATTGCGTAAGCATTTTTCTTTCATAGCTTAAAATCAGAGTATACGCGTTGTGTATACTCTTGTTTTGTTTGTATTTAAAAAAGTGCGGTCTACTTTACTGTAAACCGCACTTTTTTTATTTATTCTTTTCGTATATAATCATTAGCCCCTTAAGAAGCATATCCTCATCAACTATAATATCACGTTTGCATAACGGAACAATCACCTTGGCAAGTCCGCCTGTTGCAACGACAGTGCATTTTTTGCCGAGTTCTTCTTCAAAGCGTTCAATAATTCCGTCAATTGCACCGGCATTTCCGTAAAGAATACCGCTCTTTATACTGTCGATAGTATTGCTGCCTATAATTTTTTTGGGTTTTTCAAAAGCTACCTTTGGAAGCTGCGATGTTCTGCCTATAAGTGCATCGTGGGATACTGCTACCCCCGGAAGAATGGCACCGCCGAGAAACTGCCTCTGCTCATTTATCAAAGACACTGTTGTCGCCGTTCCCATATCAATAATAATCTGCGGAAGGGCATATTCCTCGATACCTGCAACTGCATCAACAACCAAGTCACTTCCAAGCTGTGCAGGGTTATCAATAACTATGCTGATACCTGTTTTTACACCGGGTCCTACAACCATAGCAGATATGTCGCAAAGCTTTTCAATAGCTTCCTTAACTATATTTGTGACAGACGGTACAACCGATGAAATAATCGCACCCTCTATATTTTTGCAATCAATACCATACATATCAAATGCGGTCTTGAAAAGAACAGAATATTCAAGCCGTGTAGCACGATGTGCCGTGGAAAGTCTTTCCCTAAAAAGGATATCCTTTCCCTCCACGCAGCCTGCAACGATATTTGTATTACCTATATCTATAACTAAAATCATTTTTTAGAAACCACCTTAATAATACGCACAATTGCGGGTGCGAATATTATAATCACAGCCATTTCTATAAGGAAATTTGTACCTACAAGTCCAAAAATCATATACTTCCCTACATTTGAACCAAAGCCCAATCCTGCTCCCCACACTGCCAATGTTTCCATGAAGAAAGCCAGACAGCCTAAAAGAAATACTCCTGTATTTGTGACAGGACACATCAGCGCTGAGATAACTGCCGCTATATAGGAAGCGCTTTCCTCTCTTTTACTAAAAGCTCTGCAAATAAGCTCATACACAAGTCCTGATACAAAGCCGCACGCAGTACCTTTAAGAAGAACTGTAAGAATTGTTCCTGGTGCATTCACAACCATAAATGGTGCTGCATCACCCGTTGCAAGGACAGTAACTCCAAATACAAATCCGAGCCATGCCCCCATACCTTTTCCGCAGATTACTGCACCGATTACAATTGGCACCAATGAAAGGGTAATTGAAAATGTTCCCGTTCTGATTGCCATACTGACAAATTGCAGTAAAACCACCAACGCTGTCAAAAGTGCACCTGTTACCATGGTCCTTGTTGACATTTTTCCTCTGTTTACCATATTAAATTCCTCCTTGTTATTATTCCCCTTATGGGGATACAATACAATTACGCAACTATAATACTACTATTTTTATTATATGTAAAGTTTTTTTGATAAAAAATAAGGCAACAATGAAAATTCATTGTTGCCTTTAAACATTTTTTAGAACAAGCCTGTAATCTTACCTGTTTCGTCAACGTCAATCTTCTCTGCTGCGGGAACCTTAGGAAGTCCCGGCATTGTCATAATTTCGCCTGTCAGTGCTACGATAAAGCCTGCACCAGCACTTACCTTTACGTTGCGAACTGTAACTGTAAATCCTTCGGGAGCGCCAAGCTTTGTCATATCGTCTGAGAAGCTATACTGTGTTTTAGCCATACATACGGGCATATTGGAAAATCCAAGGTCCGTAAGGGTTTTAAGCTGCTTTTGTGCATTCTTGTCAAAGATTACACCGTCACCGCCATAGATTTTCTTAACGATGGATTCAATCTTTTCTTCGATGGAAAGGTTATCTTCGTAACAGAATGTGAAGCTATTTTCCTCTTCGCAAAGTCTTACAACCTCTTCTGCAAGCTCGATACCGCCATCGCCGCCCTTTGCCCATACATCGGAAAGAACAACATTTACGCCAAGTTTTTTACACTCATCAATAATAACCTGAACTTCCTTATCTGTATCTGTGGGGAACTTATTGATAGCAACCACAGAGGGAATTTTATAAACATCCTTGATATTGGAAACATGACGAAGGAGATTAGGAATACCACGGAGAAGTGCCTCGGTATTTTCTTCATTAAGCTCTGTCTTTGCCATACCGCCGTGCATCTTGAGTGCACGAATTGTTGCAACGATAACAACTGCGGAAGGTGTAAGTCCCGCCATACGGCACTTAATGTCGAGGAATTTTTCAGCACCTAAATCAGCACCGAAGCCTGCCTCCGTAACAGCGTAATCGCCAAGCTTCATAGCAAGCTTTGTCGCAGTAACACTGTTACAGCCGTGTGCAATATTTGCAAAGGGACCGCCGTGTACAAGAGCAGGAGTTCCCTCAAGAGTCTGTACAAGGTTTGGTTTGATTGCATCTTTTAAAAGTGCAGTCATCGCACCGTGTGCCTTAAGGTCTGCGGCTGTTACGGGCTTTTCATCATATGTGTAGCCAACGATAATTCTTCCAAGCCTTTCCTTAAGGTCGGAAATCGAATTAGCAAGGCAAAGCACTGCCATAATTTCAGAAGCAACGGTAATATCGTAACCGTCCTCACGGGGAACGCCGTTTACTCTTCCGCCAAGACCATCTGTCACAAAGCGGAGCTGACGGTCATTCATATCAACGCAACGCTTCCACACAATTCTTCTGGGGTCAATATTTAAACTGTTACCCTGATAAATATGATTATCAAGCATAGCTGCCAAAAGGTTATTTGCTGCACCGATTGCATGAAAATCTCCAGTAAAATGAAGGTTTATATCCTCCATAGGAACAACCTGTGCATAGCCGCCGCCGGCAGCACCTCCCTTTACACCGAATACAGGGCCTAATGAAGGCTCACGAAGGGCAACCATTACATTCTTGCCAATTTTCCTCATGCCATCGGCAAGTCCTATTGTTGTAGTGGTCTTTCCCTCTCCTGCGGGGGTGGGGTTTATAGCTGTTACAAGGATAAGCTTTCCATCCTTACGGTTTATGTCATTAAGGATTGAAAGGTCAACCTTTGCTTTATATTTTCCGTATTGTTCGAGATACTTGTCTTCAATACCTGCCTTTTCTGCAATGCAGGTAATGGGTTTCATTTCTACTGACTGAGCAATTTCAATGTCTGATTTATACATCAGAATCAGTCCTTTCCAACGCTTGATTTAAGAGTAACATCGTGGTAGCCGCCCTCGACAATACTTGTTGCAGATACGAGGGTGATCTTAGCATTCTTCTGAAGTTCCGGAATGGTAAGTACACCGCAGTTACACATTGTGGAGGAAACCTTGTAAAGGCTCTTTGCGACATTATCCTGAAGTGAGCCTGCATACACAACGTATGAGTCAACGCCTTCTTCAAAGGAAAGCTTAGCCTTACCGCCAAGGTCATAACGCTGCCAGTTACGGGCACGGTTACTACCTTCGCCCCAGTATTCCTTAACATAAGTTCCGTTGATGTTAAGCTTGGGAGTGGGGCTCTCATCAAAGCGGGCAAAATATCTTCCCAACATAAGGAAGTCAGCACCCATTGCAAGTGCAAGTGTCATATGATAATCGTGTACAATACCGCCGTCAGAACAAATCGGGATATATACACCTGTCTTTTCAAAGTATTCGTCACGAGCTGCAGCAACCTCGATAACTGCAGTAGCCTGTCCTCTTCCGATACCCTTTGTTTCACGGGTGATACAGATAGAACCGCCGCCGATACCTACCTTTATGAAGTCTGCGCCAGCTTCTGCAAGGAACATAAATCCGTCACGGTCTACTACGTTTCCTGCGCCAACCTTTACATCATCACCGTATTTTTCACGGATAAATGCAATAGTCTTTGCCTGCCAAGCTGTATAACCCTCGGAAGAGTCGATACAAAGAACGTCTGCACCGGCTTCGATAAGTGCGGGTACTCTCTTTTCATAGTCGAGTGTGTTTATACCTGCACCTACGAGATAACGCTTATGCTCATCAAGCACTTCGTTAGGATTGCTCTTATGTGTGGAATAATCCTTTCTGAATACGAAATACTTAAGCTCATTTTTAGAATTAATAATGGGAAGAGAATTAAGCTTATTCTCCCAGATAATATCATTTGCTTCCTTAAGAGTTGTATTTTCAGGAGCACAGATAAGCTTTTCAAAGGGAGTCATAAACTCTTTAACCTTAATATCGGTACTCATTCTGCTGACACGATAGTCACGGCTTGTAACAACACCCAGAAGAACACCGTTTGCAGTTCCGTCCTGTGTAACAGCCATTGTGTTATGACCTGTTCTTTCAAACATATCAAGCACATCCTGAAGAGTGTCATCAGGCTTAAGGTTACTGTCGCTTACAACAAAGCCTGCCTTGTGGCTCTTAACACGGGCAACCATAGCTGCCTCGTCTTCAACAGACTGAGAGCCGTATATAAAGGAAATACCGCCTTCCTTTGCAAGGGCAATAGCCATAGTATCGTTAGATACGGACTGCATGATAGCAGACACCATAGGAATATTAAGAGTGTATTTAGGCTGTTCACCCTTTTTAAACTTAACAAGAGGTGTCTTAAGACTTACATTAGCAGGGATGCAGTCGGGACCTGTGTAGCCCGGCACAAGCAAGTATTCGCTAAATGTACGTGAAGGTTCACTGAAATAATATGCCATAGTTATATCTCCCCCATAATAAAATTTATAGTATTTTTGTTATTATACAACAATTCTCGCCCGTTTTCAAGATGGAATATCATTTTTTCCGTAAAAAATCCTGTAATTTAATGAATGATGAACAATGAACAATACAAAACAAAAATCCTATCTTTCGACAGGATTTTTGTTTTGGCACCCCCGACCGGAATCGAACCGATGACTAACCCTTAGGAGGGGTTTGTAATATCCTCTTTACTACGGGGGCAAACTTTTAAATTTTTTCATGTAAGTCAAATGAATTTACCGCCCCGATATCGGGACGGTAAATTTTCATTTTGTGATTAGTTAGCTGCCTTGTTTACAACCTGAACGCCCTTATAGTATCCGCAGTGCTTGCAAACGATATGTGCTTTAATAAGCTCGCCGCAGTTAGAGCACTTTACCATACCGGGTACTTCAAGTTTCCAATTAGCTCTTCTTTTATTCTTTCTTGCCTTAGAAGTTCTTCTCTTTGGAACTGCCATTTTTTACACCTCTTTACTCAATTTTCTAAAGATGGCGAACCTCGGGTCATAGACCTCTGTCTCGCAATTGCATTCATTTTTATTAAGGTCTATGCCACACACAGGGCAGAGTCCCTTGCAGTCCTCCATGCATAGTGGTTGCATTGGAATACTGCCAAATATGCACGCATCAATGCTGCCGGAAATGTCAATTACATTGCCCGAAACAACAACACATTCTTCATCAACATCTGAAAGGTCACCGTCAAGACTTTCAAAAAGTTCTGCCTGAAGATTTGCCTTCATCGGCTTTCCGCAGCGGGAACACAGTGTGGTGTACTCGCCCGTTATTGTGGCGGAAATTTCAAGTGTACCTCCGATATTATAAACCTTTCCCTCAACGCTGAGGGGGGTATCGAATTTAAGCGTGCTGCCCATATAGTCGAACGTTCCAAGCTCCACATTACCCGAAAACGTTTTTGAAGCACCGTCAATTCTAAGTACAGATGCAATATTTATTTTCATAATAAACACCTATCCTTCAGTGCCTCTTTTACAGGCGCTTATCTATTATACTATCATTTTTTCTGCTTGTCAATAATTATTTTGCCAATCTTTCAGTTTCGATAGCTATCATCATTTCTTCATCAGTGGGAATAACAAGTGTTCTTACTGTTGCTCCTTCCTGAGAAACGTCAATAGCCTGACCACGAAGCTTGTTCTTGTCAGCATCAACCTTAACACCGAGGAACTGGAGTCCTTCTACGATAGCACTTCTTGTGTCACAGTCGTTTTCGCCAACACCTGCTGTAAATACGATTGCATCTACGCCTCCCATAGCAGCTGCATAGCTACCGATGTACTTCTTAATGCCGTAGCTGAACATCTTAAGAGCTGCTTCAGCACGCTTGTTACCCTCTTCTGCTGCTGCAGAAAGGTCTCTGAAGTCGCTGGAAACGCCGCTTACGCCAAGCACACCGCTCTTCTTATTAAGAACTGTGTTGATTTCGTCGATACCGAGGTTTTCCTTTTCCATGAGGAATGTAACGATAGCAGGATCGATGTCACCGCTTCTTGTACCCATAAGGATACCTGCGAGAGGTGTAAGACCCATTGTTGTATCGATTACCTTGCCGCCCTTAACTGCTGCAACGGAAGAACCGTTACCAAGGTGACATGTTACAATCTTAAGGTCCTTAATATCCTTGCCGAGAAGCTCAGCTGCCTTGCCGGATACGTAGTTATGGCTTGTACCGTGGAAGCCGTAACGTCTTATTTTGTACTTTTCATAATATTCGTAAGGAATACCGTAAAGGTAAGCTTCCTCGGGCATTGTCTGATGGAAAGCAGTATCAAATACGCCTACCTGTGTAACACCGGGCATAACCTTTTCGCAAGCTTCAATACCGATGAGGTTTGCAGGGTTATGAAGAGGAGCAAGCTCGATGCATTCTTCAATAGCCTTCTTAACCTCTGATGTGATAACTACGCTGCCGCTGAAGCTTTCGCCGCCGTGTACAACACGGTGACCAACTGCACCGATTTCGTCCATAGATGCGATAACGCCATGATTTTTGTCAACAAGTGCGTCAATAACAAGCTTGATAGCCTCTGCATGAGTGGGCATGGGGCTTTCAATTACAACCTTTTCTCCGCCCTGGGGAGTGTGGTTAAGCTTACTTCCCTCAA
This sequence comes from Clostridia bacterium, assembly GCA_045615265.1. Taxonomy (GTDB): domain Bacteria; phylum Bacillota; class Clostridia; order UMGS1883; family UMGS1883; genus UMGS1883. The sequence goes on from JAZLEL010000031.1 coordinate 21,339, forward strand.
GTGTGATTCTTTCGCAAAGGCCTTTTGCCAAAACTGCCTTTGTATCCATGTCGATGAGCTGATACTTAAGAGACGAGCTTCCTGCGTTAATAACAAGAATTTTCATTATTAAAAACTTCCTTTCAAATAAGCTGATGGGAATTGAATCCCATAATCTATTATTTATTAGCCTGTGCCTGAACTGCTGTAATAGCAACAACACCTACGATATCTTCTGCGCTGCAACCTCTGGAAAGGTCATTGATAGGCATTGCGATACCCTGTGTAACGGGGCCATAGGCTTCTGCCTTTGCAAGACGCTGAACAAGCTTATATC
>JAZLEL010000032.1:0-13270 GCA_045615265.1 Clostridia bacterium
GTAAGGCGGCACATCTCGCAGGTGCTATCGCAGCAAATACAACACTTCCCGTTATCGGTATCCCCGTAAAATCATCTACTCTTGACGGCTTGGATGCTCTTTTGTCAACTGTGCAGATGCCTGCTGGTATTCCTGTGGCTACTGTTGCTATTGACGGTGCAGCCAATGCCGCCTTGCTTTCTATACAGATTCTTGCAGTAGAGGATAAGGAGCTTCAGAAAAAGCTTGACGAATCAAGAAAGGCAGCGTCTGAGAAGGTTCTTGAGAAAAATAAGGCAATTGAGGATAAGTTCAATAACTAATTCACATCTTGGTTTAAAAGGAGTAAACTAATGGGCGGTTTTTTTGGTGCAGTAACTAAACGTGATGTGATATCCGATGTGTTTTTCGGAACAGACTATCATTCACATCTTGGTACAAAAAGGGGCGGTATGGCTGCATATGATGAAGAAAAGGGTATGCAGAGGGATATTCACAATATAGAGAATTCTCCTTTCCGTACAAAATTTGACCACATATTTGACGAAATGAAGGGCAATGCGGCAATAGGTTGTATAAGTGATTCAGATCCTCAGCCTTTGATCATAAGATCAAAACTTGGAGTTTATGCAATCTGTACTGTTGGTATAATTAATAATTCAGAGGAACTTATTGATGAGTATCTTACCTCCAGCGGAGGACACTTTGGTGCAATGACAGGTGGCAGAGTTAATTCCACAGACCTTATGGCGGCACTTATAAATCAAAAGAGCAGCTTTGAGGAGGGTATCAAATTTGCTCAAAGCGTTATTGATGGTTCTTCATCTTTGCTTATTCTGAAAAATGACGGATCAATTATTGCAGCCCGTGACAGATTTGGAAGAACGCCTATTCATATAGGAAAAGGGGAGGACGGGTACTGTGCTTCGTTTGAATCCTTTGCTTGTCAGAAGGTTGGCTATGATTTGTATAAAGAGCTTGGTCCCGGAGAAATAGTTCATTTCAATGCTGATGAAATTACTCAGCTTTCTCCTCCCGGTAAAGAAATGAAGATGTGTTCGTTCCTCTGGACTTATTTCGGCTATCCCAATTCTATCTATGAGGGTGTAAATGTTGAGGTAATGAGAAATCGTAACGGCAGAATTCTTGCACAGTATGACAAGGAAGCCGGAAATATTGATGACCTTGATTATGTAAGCGGTGTACCTGATTCGGGAACTCCTCATGCAATTGGTTATGCTAATGAAAGCGGAGTTCCATTTGGAAGACCTTTTATAAAATACACACCTACATGGGCAAGAAGCTTTACTCCTCCAAATCAGGTTGAGCGTGCGAGAGTTGCAAAAATGAAACAGCTCCCAGTACACGACCTTATAGTTGATAAAAAGCTATTGTTTGTTGACGATTCTATTGTCCGCGGTACACAGCTTAAAGAAACAGTAGATTTCCTCTATACAAATGGTGCTAAAGAGGTGCATATGAGAAGTGCCTGCCCGCCCGTTATGTATAGCTGTAAATATCTTAACTTCTCCAGAGCAACAAGCGAAATGGAGCTTATTGCAAGAAGAGTAATTGTTGAACTGGAGGGTGAAGAGGGTCTTAAATATCTTGACGAATACAGTGACGCATCAACCGAAAGAGGAAAATCATTGAGAAAGAAAATTGCAGAAAAATTCAATTTTGCTTCTTTGGAATTTCAGTCTATTGAAGGAACAATTGAGGCAATCGGTATAGAACCCTGTAAACTTTGCACTTATTGTTGGAATGGTAAGGGTTAATTGAAAGGAGATAAAATTATGCATTCAAATTCAAGATCAGAAAGTTACGCAGCAGCAGGTGTTGACATTACAGCAGGCTACCGTGCGGTAGAACTTATGAAAAAACATATAGCAAGAACAATGGTAAACGGAAAGAAATCGGATATCGGCGGTTTCGGTGGTCTTTTTGAGCTTGATATTACCAATATGCCCCATCCCGTACTCGTAAGCGGTACAGATGGCGTTGGTACAAAGCTCAAGCTTGCTTTCCTCCTTGATAAGCATGACACAGTTGGTATTGACTGCGTTGCAATGTGCGTAAACGATATTATCTGCTGTGGTGCGAAACCCCTTCTTTTCCTTGACTACATCGCATGCGGAAAGAACTACCCCGAAAAAATTGCTGAAATCGTTTCTGGTATTGCAGAGGGTTGTGTTCAGGCAGGTTGCGAGCTTGTAGGCGGCGAAACTGCAGAAATGCCCGGTTTTTACAGTGAAGACGAATACGACCTTGCAGGTTTTTCTGTTGGTGCAGTTGACAGGGCAAAGGTTCTTGATAATTCAAAGGTGACAGAGGGCGATGTTATAATAGCACTTCCCTCAAGCGGTGTTCATTCAAATGGTTTTTCTCTCGTAAGAAAGGTGTTCGATGTTGAAAATAGCGACATCACTTCTCCTGTTGCAGAGCTTGGTGGAAAGAGCATCGGAGAAACACTTCTCACTCCTACAAGAATTTATGTTAAGCCTATGCTTGCTCTCTTTGATGAAGTTACTGTTAAGGCAGTATCTCATATTACCGGTGGCGGCTTCTATGAAAATATTCCCCGTAGTCTTCCCGAAGGTATGGGTGCGAAGATTGAGAAGAGTGCTGTTAAGATTCTTCCCATCTTTGATCTTATCGCAAAGACAGGTAACATTTCAGAACGTGATATGTTCAATACCTTCAATATGGGCGTTGGCATGAGCGTTGTTGTTTCTAAGGAAGAAGCTGATAGGGCACTTGAGATTCTTCGTGCTAATGGCGAGGATGCCTACATAATCGGCGAAATCATTAAGAGTGACGAAAGCGTGGTAATATGCTAAAACGTATAGCTGTACTTGTTTCAGGAGGCGGAACTAATCTTCAGGCACTTATTGATGCACAGAAAAGAGGCATTATAACAAGCGGTGAAATTACACTTGTTATTTCCAATAATCCTGATGCATACGCCCTCCAGAGAGCGAAGAATGCAGGAATAAATACTGCCGTTGTAAATAAAAAGGAGTGCTCAGAGCAGGCGGATTTTGAAGAAAAACTTATCTTGGCACTTGAGGAAAACAAAACCGACTTTATTGTTTTAGCAGGATTTATGTGCATACTCAGTGAAAAGTTCACAAAGAAATATGCAGACAGAATTATAAATGTTCATCCATCGCTTATTCCATTATTTTGCGGAAAGGGTTTCTATGGACTTCGTGTTCACGAGGCGGCACTTGAATATGGTGTAAAGGTTACAGGTGCGACTGTTCACTTTGTTAATGAAATCCCCGATGGCGGAAAAATCATAATGCAGAAAGCAGTTTATATCGAAGATGGTGATACTCCTGAAATTCTGCAAAAGCGTGTTATGGAACAAGCTGAATGGATAATTCTTCCTATGGCGGTTGAAAAAATTTGTAAGGAGAACTTAGCATGAAAAAGATAAATATATATGACGAACTTAAAAATAACGACTATCCCGGAAGAGGTATTGTTATCGGTAAATCAGCAGATGGCAAAAAAGCCGTAACAGCATACTTTATTATGGGTAGAAGCGTAAACAGCAGAAATCGCGTTTTCGTAGAAGACGGTTGCGGTATTCGTACTCAGGCGTTTGACCCTTCAAAATTGTCAGACCCTCATCTTATAATTTATGCTCCTGTAAGAGTGCTGGGGAATAAAACCATTGTAACTAATGGTGACCAGACTGATACAATCTATGAGCTTATGAATCAGCAGCTTACATTTGAACAGGCACTCAGAACACGTGAGTTTGAGGACGATGCTCCTAACTACACACCAAGAATTTCCGGCATTATGAAGGTTGAAAATGGTGATTACAGCTATGCAATGTCAATTCTCAAGAGTGCAAACGGAAACGGTGCTTCCTGCCAGAGATTTACATTCAGCTACAAAGCTCCTGTTGCAGGCGAGGGACATTTCATCCATACATATATGGGTGACGGAAATCCTCTTCCTTCATTCGAGGGTGAGCCTAAACTTGTTGAAATTCCTAGCGATATTGAAGAATTTACCGAAAACCTCTGGGCAAATCTTAATGAAGAAAATAAGGTATCTCTCTTTGTAAGATTTATTGATATTGAAACAGGGGAGACAGAGTCCAGAATAATCAATAAAAACAAATAATCTCTTTACGAAAGGAAGAATTACAATGAAAGAGTTTGAACTTAAATACGGATGTAACCCCAATCAGAAACCTTCCAAGATTTTTATGCACGATGGAGCAGAGCTTCCTATCGAAATCCTTAACGGAAGACCTGGTTATATCAATTTCCTTGATGCACTTAATAGCTGGCAGCTTGTAAAGGAACTTAAGGAAGCATTGGGAATGTGTGCAGCAACATCTTTTAAGCACGTTAGCCCCACATCTGCTGCAGTAGGTGTTAAGATGAGCGATGACCTTAAAAAGGCTTGCTTTGTAGACGATGTTGAAGGTCTTGATGAATCTCCTCTCGCAACAGCTTATGCAAGAGCAAGAGGTACTGATAGAATGAGTTCTTTTGGTGACTGGATTGCACTTTCCGATAAGTGTGACGTTACTTGTGCAAAGCTTATTGCTCGTGAAGTATCAGACGGTGTTATAGCACCCGATTACGATCCCGAAGCTCTTGAAATTCTCAAGGGAAAGAGAAAGGGAACATATAACGTAATCAAAATTGACCCCAATTTTGTTCCCGATCCTGTTGAACATAAACAGGTTTATGGTATCACATTTGAGCAGGGAAGAAACAACTTTGAAATCAACCGTGCTCTCCTGGAAGATATCGTTACAGATAATAAGGAAATGCCCGAAGATGCAAAGCGTGACCTTATAATCGCACTTATTACTCTTAAATATACTCAGTCCAACTCCGTTTGCTTTGCAAAGGACGGACAGGCAATTGGTGTAGGTGCAGGTCAGCAGTCCAGAATCCATTGTACACGCCTTGCAGGTAATAAGGCTGACATCTGGAATCTCCGTCAGCATGCAAAGGTACTTAATCTTCCCTTCAAAGATGAGATTAAGCGTCCTGACCGTGACAACGCTATTGATGTATATATATCAGAGGATTATGAGGATGTTTTGGCTGACGGTATCTGGGAAACACTATTTACAGAAAAGCCCGAACCTTTCACTCGTAAAGAACAGAGGGAATACCTCTCCACTCTTAAAGGCGTTGCACTTGGCTCTGACGCATTCTTCCCATTTGGTGATAACATCGAAAGAGCGGCAAGAAGCGGTGTAAGCTATATTGCTCAGCCCGGTGGCTCAATCCGTGACGATAATGTTATCGAAGCTTGTAACAACCACGGTATGGTTATGGCAATGACCAAAATGAGATTGTTCCACCACTAATACACTGAGAGGATTGAATATTATAATGAAAGTTATGGTAGTTGGCGGCGGTGGCCGTGAGCACGCTATTATCAAAAAAATAAAGGAAAATAAGTCAGTAAGTGAAATCTTTGCACTTCCAGGAAACGGCGGTATTGCAGCCGATGCAACCTGCGTAAATATCGGTGCAAAGGATATTGAAAATATTGTAAAATTCGCTGTGGAAACCCAGATTGATTTTGCAGTTGTAGCTCCCGATGACCCGCTTGTACTCGGTTGTGTTGATGCACTTAACAAAAAGGGAATTAAAACCTTTGGACCTAACAAGGCAGCGGCAATCATCGAGGGTAGTAAGGTTTTCTCCAAAAACCTTATGAAAAAGTATGGTATTCCCACTGCACAGTATGAAGTTTTCACAGAGCTTGAGGCAGCTTTAAAATACCTTGAAACTGCACCCATTCCCACCGTTGTAAAGGCAGACGGCCTTGCACTCGGTAAGGGCGTAATCATCGCTGAAACAAGAGAGGCTGCAAAGGATGCGGTTAAGAGTATGATGGAGGATAAGGTGTTCGGAGAAAGCGGAAGCAGTGTCGTTATCGAAGAATTCCTGACAGGTCCTGAGGTATCTGTGCTTTCCTTCACAGATGGCGAAACTCTTATTCCTATGGTTTCTTCCATGGACCATAAGAGAGCGCTTGACAATGATATGGGACTTAATACAGGCGGTATGGGAACAATCGCTCCCAATCCTTACTATACCGAGGAAATTGCAAAGGAATGTATGGAAAAAATCTTCATTCCTACTATCAATGCAATGAATAGTGAGGGAAGAAGCTTTTCAGGATGTCTTTATTTTGGACTTATGCTTACTCCTAACGGTCCTAAGGTAATTGAATACAACTGCCGTTTCGGTGACCCTGAAACTCAGGTTGTTCTTCCTCTCCTTGAAAGTGACTTGCTCGATATTATGCTTCACATTTCCGAAAAAAACCTGAAAGATGCTGATGTTAAATTTTCAGATGGAAGTGCATGCTGTGTAGTTATGGCGTCCAATGGTTATCCCGGAAAATATGATACAGGCTTTGAAATCACAATGCCCAACGACAAGAATATTTATGTTGCAGGTGCAAAGCTTGACGGTGATAAGCTTCTTACAGGAGGCGGCAGAGTATTGGGCGTAACAGAAACTGCCCCCACGCTTAAAGAGGCAATTGACAAAGCATACGATACTGTAAAGGAAGTAAGCTTTGCAAATGCATATTACAGAAGTGACATCGGTGCAAGAGCGCTTAAAGCAGGAAACTAATGAAAGGAGAATCCCAGAATGGTTTACAGAATATATGTGCAAAAGAAGGACGGTCTTGACCACGGTGCGGCTGCCCTTAAGAAAGACCTTAAAGACCTTCTTGGAATTAAGGGAATAGAAGAACTTCGTATGTATAACAGATACGATGTTGAAAATATATCAGGTGAGCTTTTTGAAAACTCAGTTAAAACTGTATTTTCCGAACCGCAGACAGATAACACATACAAGGAATGTCCCAAGGGCGATGTTGTATTTGCAGTAGAATACCTTCCCGGTCAGTTTGATGCGAGAGCTGCTTCTGCTGCTGAATGTATCCAGATTATATCCAAGGGTGACAGACCTGATGTTCGTACAGCAACAGTATATGTTCTTAACGGAAATCTTTCCGCTGAAGAAGTGCAGAGCATCAAAAAGTATGTTATCAACCCCGTAGAGGCAAGAGAAGCTTCTCTTGAAGAGGTACAAACTCTCAAGGCTGACTATACAATTCCCACAGAGGTTCAGGTTCTTGATGGCTTCTGTTCTCTTTCCCGTGATGAACTCCAGAAGTTCATTGACGAGAAGGGTCTTGCTATGGATATTGATGATATTTTATTCTGTCAGCAGTATTTCATTGGCGAAAAGCGTGAGCCTACTGTAACAGAAATCAAGATGATTGATACTTACTGGTCAGACCATTGTCGTCATACAACATTCCTTACAACTATCGACAACGTAAAGTTTGAAGATGAGCTTTTACAGAAAACTTATGACGAATATATCAATGACCGCAAGCAGCTCGGCAGAACAAAGCCAGTAAACCTTATGGACATTGCTACTTTGGCAACACGTGTCCTTAAAAAGGCAGGCAAGCTTCAAAAGCTTGACGAGTCCGAGGAAATCAACGCTTGTACAGTTAAAATTGATGTTATGAAAGACGGAAAAGAAGAAAAGTGGCTTCTTCTTTTCAAGAATGAAACACATAACCACCCCACAGAGATTGAGCCTTTTGGCGGTGCTGCAACTTGTATCGGCGGTGCTATCCGTGACCCGCTTTCAGGCAGAAGCTATGTTTATGCTGCTATGCGTGTCACAGGTGCAGGCGATCCCACAGTACCCGTTTCCGAAACACTGCAGGGTAAGCTTCCGCAGAGAAAGATTGTTACCACAGCGGCAAATGGTTACAGTTCTTATGGTAACCAGATTGGTCTTGCAACAGGTCAGGTTGATGAAATCTATCATGACGGTTATGTTGCTAAAAGAATGGAGATTGGTGCGGTAATAGCTGCCGCTCCCGAAGAAAATGTAAGAAGAGAACGTCCCGAAGATGGCGATATCGTAATTCTTCTCGGCGGAAGAACAGGTCGTGACGGTTGCGGTGGTGCAACAGGCTCTTCTAAATCGCATAATCTTTCTTCTCTTGAAAACTGCGGTGCAGAGGTACAGAAAGGTAATGCCCCCGAAGAAAGAAAGCTTCAAAGACTTTTCAGAAACAGTGAAGTTTCCCGACTTATCAAGCGTTGCAACGACTTTGGTGCAGGCGGTGTATCTGTTGCTATCGGTGAGCTTGCTGATGGTCTTGAAATCGACCTTAATGCAGTTCCCAAGAAGTATGACGGTCTTGATGGTACTGAGCTTGCAATCAGCGAATCTCAGGAAAGAATGGCTGTTGTAGTAGAAAGCAAGGACGTAGAAAAGTTCTGTGCACTTGCAAAGAAAGAAAATCTTGAAGCAACTGTTGTTGCAACAGTTAAGGCTCATCCTTATCTTGTAATGACCTGGAACGGAAAGAGAATTGTAAATCTTTCCAGAGAATTCCTTAACTCAAACGGTGCTGAAAAGCACATAGATATAGCACCCTCTAAGATTGAGGCTTATAATAAGAACGTTTTAGGTAGTTTTTCAGATAACTACAAGGCTCTTGCAGAAGACCTTAACGTATGCTCCAAGCGTGGACTTTCAGAGAGATTTGACTCCACAATCGGTGCAGGAAGTGTGCTTATGCCTTTCGGCGGTAAGTATCAGCGTACACCTGTTCAGGCAATGGTTAATAAGATTTCAACACCTGACGGCGATACAAAGACCTGCTCCCTTATGAGCTGGGGATATAACCCCTTCATTATGGAGAAGAGCCCTTATCATGGTGCATATCTTGCAGTAGTTGAATCTGTATGTAAGCTTATTGCACACGGTGGCTCCTTTAATGAAGTATATCTTACCTTCCAGGAATACTTTGAAAAGCCCAAGGCAGACCCTGCTCGTTGGGGCAAGCCTATGGCAGCACTTCTTGGTGCATATAAAGCACAGAAGGATTTTGAAATCGCATCTATCGGCGGTAAGGACTCTATGAGTGGTAGCTTCGAAAATATCGATGTTCCTCCCACACTTGTTTCCTTTGCCGTTACAACAGATAGCGTTGATAATATTATTTCTCCCGAATTCAAAAAGGCGGGTAGCAAGGTTTATGTTATTAAGCCCGAATATAACGAAAACAATCTTCCTTGCGCTCAGTCACTCAAGAGTGTGTTTGACCGTGTAACCTCTCTTATGCGTGAGGGTAAGGTTCTTAGTGCGTACACACCCACATACGGCGGTATTGCAGAAGCAATCCTTAAGATGGCTATGGGTAACGGCATAGGATTTAATTACAGTGAAAATATTTCAACAGAAGAAATATTTGGTTACAACTACGGTGCATTTATCCTTGAGGGAGCAGAGGAACTTCAGGATGCAATTCTTCTTGGTGAAACAACAGAGGAAACAGTAATCTCTCTTGCAAATGAAAAGCTTTCTCTTGATGAACTTTGTGCTCTTTATGAGAATAAGCTTGAAAAGGTATATCGTTGCAATATTGAAACACCTGATAAGAAAGCACCCGTATTTAGCTACGAGAACAAGACTGTATTCACATCTGCAAATAAGATTGCACAGCCCAAGGTGCTTATCCCTGTATTCCCGGGAACAAACTGTGAGTACGACAGTGCAAAAGCTTTTGAAAAAGCTGGTGCAAAAGCTGAAATCTTCGTCATCAACAACCTTACTTCTGCAAATGTTGCAGAATCCGTTTCTGAATTTGCTAAGAAGGTTAATGAATCTCAGATGGTATTTATCCCTGGCGGATTCTCCGGCGGTGATGAGCCTGACGGTAGCGGTAAGCTTATAACTGCTTTCTTTAGAAATAAGGAAATCAGCGAGGCTGTAATGAATCTCCTTAAAAATCGTGACGGTCTTATGGCAGGTATCTGTAATGGCTTCCAGGCACTTATTAAGCTTGGCTTGGTGCCTTACGGCGAAATTCTGGAGGCTGATGAAAATAGCCCCACACTTACATTCAATACAATTTCTCGCCATCAGTCCAAGATTGTTAATACAAGAATTGCATCTAATAAATCACCCTGGCTTATGAAAACAAATGTAGGGGATATCTATGCAGTTCCGATTTCTCATGGTGAAGGAAGATTCCTTGCCAGTGAAGAGCTTATCAGGAAGCTTGCAGATAACGGTCAGGTTATTACACAGTATGTTGACCTTGCCGGTAATCCCACATATGATATTCAGTATAACCCCAACGGCTCAATTTGTGCAGTAGAAGGTATCGTATCTCCTGACGGCAGAGTACTCGGTAAGATGGGTCATTCTGAGCGTATTGGTGCAAACCTTTACAAGAATGTAGAAGGTAACTATGATATGGGTATGTTCCTCTCTGCAGTGAAATATTTTGCTTAAGTTTGAGATTTTAATTGATTAATATTCTTTAGTGTTGTATACTTGTCAGTATAAGGAGCTGATTTAATGGATTCTGTCAGAAACAGAGTAATTGAACAAAATAAAAACAGACATAAAAAGTTTTTGTTTGGAATTATTGCAGTAATAATTTTAATAATAGTAGCCATTCTTCTTGAAAGGCAAATTAGTATGAAACCTACTGATGTTACTATTATGAAAAATGAAATATCGGATGAAAAGGCAGTTTTTATTCCATTAAAGGAGCTTGACACTAAAATAATCGCTGTAAAAACGATTGACGGAAGCTACCGTCTGGCTTTTGATGACTGTACAGGATGCTACCATCAGTTCGGTAAACATGGCAAATTTAAGAACAATTCCGATGATACTGGTCTTATCTGCCAGAACTGTAAGAGTGAGGTAATGTATGATGAAATGGGTTACCTTACTGAGGAGAGTATGCCTTATCCAATTGCCGAAGTGGAAATTATTTCATTGGATGACAGATTTGTTATAGAAGCTGATTATCTTGAAAGGAAAAAACAGGCGCTTGAGGAGATGCGTAGCGGTAAGCTTATAAATAATTACAGCGAAAACCCAAATTAAAAAATAAGAAAAATTTCACAAACATTAAAACCTCTTTTCCTGCTTAAAATAAGTAGGAAAAGAGGTTTTTCTATGAAAATAATTGTAATATTAATTTTAGTTTTTATATCTTCGTGTTCTCCATATAAAGAAACAAAAAAGGAAAGGGATTCAGAGAATATCTTTGAAAGACAATTTGTTAAAGCTCCTGTAATACAAGAAACGGAAATTACGTTAGGAGAGGCATCAACTAAAATAATTGACATGGGAAAAAACAGAGTAACAAATATTTCTTTAGCGTGTCAAAAAACAAGCGGTAAGAAGCTATCTCCAAACGAGGAATTCAGCTTCAATAATATTACAGGCAGAAAAAATAAATCGAATGGGTACAAATATGCTCCTGTAATAATAAATGGCGAAAAAAGCTATGGTATAGGTGGCGGGGTATGTCAGGTCAGTACAACAATTTATATGGCAGCGTTAAATGCTGGGTTGGAAATAGTGGAGCACCATAACCATAGTGAAAGTGTTGCATATGCACCAGAAGGAACGGATGCCACCGTTGTGTACGGGGTGAAAGACTTTAAATTCAGAAATAATACTGATGATGATATTTATATTTATTCTTGGATAAGCGGAGAAAATGTAATTTCAAAAATTGTGAAAAAAGAACTGAAAATAAAAAGCAAATAAATAAAAACGTCACAAACTTTTTAGGGTTGTGACGTTTTATTTTTATTTTTTAAAAAAGTATTGACATATTTAAATAGCTATGTTAATATAATTACAGAAGATAACAGTAATCATTACTGTTATCAAGGAGGGATAGGATGAGATACAGCAAACAGCGTGAAGCTCTATTGCAATTACTCCGTTCAACAACATCACATCCCGATGCAGAGTGGTTATATACATCACTTAGAAAAGAGCATCCTAATATATCGCTTGGTACAGTCTACCGAAATTTACGCCAGCTTACTGAATCAGGGGATATATTAGAACTCAACGACGGTCTGATTTCGCATTTTGATGGCGATATAGCCCCTCATTATCATATGAAATGTAATTCCTGCGGAGGAATATACGATGTTCATAAGGATAACGTATCGATTACTGTAAGGAAGATGGACTCTTTTCGTATTGACGGATTCAGTCTGATGCTAAATGGTATTTGCAAGAGTTGTCAAAAAGAAATTTAAATTTTTAATAGAGAAAGGAAAAATGTTATGAAAAAATTTGTATGTTCAGTATGTGGTTATGTTCACGAGGGAGATTCTGCTCCTGAAAAGTGCCCCCAGTGCGGTGTTCCTGCTTCTAAGTTTAATGAGCAGTCCGGCGAGAAAACATGGGCAGCAGAGCATGTTGTAGGTGTGGCAAAGGGTGTTAGTGAAGACATCATTATGGACCTCCGTGCTAATTTTGAGGGAGAGTGCTGCGAGGTTGGTATGTACCTTGCAATGGCAAGAGTTGCACATCGTGAAGGTTATCCTGAAATCGGTCTTTATTGGGAAAAGGCAGCTTATGAAGAAGCAGAGCATGCTGCAAAATTTGCAGAGCTTCTTGGTGAAGTTGTAACAGATTCCACAAAGAAAAATCTTGAAATGAGAGTTGATGCTGAAAATGGTGCAACAGCAGGTAAGTTTGACCTTGCAAAGCGTGCCAAGGAAGCAAACCTCGATGCAATTCATGACACAGTACACGAAATGGCGCGTGACGAAGCTCGACACGGCAAAGCTTTTGAAGGACTTTTAAAAAGATTCTTCTAAAGTGCATAAAATAGCATAAATAAAAGCTTTTTTTAGAAAAATTACAATAATAATAATTTAAAAAAGAACACCTTTTATGGTGTTCTTTTTACTGTATATATGTGTTAAAAAGTGGGTAATAATTTTAATTTTGAACATAAAAAAATAAGATAGTGTGTAAATACACACCATCTTATCTAAAAAAAAGGAGGTTGATCAAATAAAAATAACCTAAAAATCATAACACCATCTTATTTCTTACCAGTTAATTTCTTTACACATTTATTTAATTAACAAATTTAAAGAAATTCTAAACCATTTAGTTTCCTACCTTGAAAAAGATTTAAAGGGTTATAGATGATTAATCATCTATAATATATAATATTAAAATTAAATCCAAAATATAACAAAAAACTACAACTTTTTATGTTGTAGTTCTCTGTTTTATTTATAAAAAATTTGGAAGGAATAAAAAATAAAAAAGAAAAACAAATGGGATATAACGTGATTATTTATTATCACATTACATTATATTTTAAAAAATACAATAATATAACATTTAATTACAAAAAAATCTTTAAAAGCATAAATAATTGATTATTACATTTAATCAATTAT
>JAZLEL010000033.1:0-17757 GCA_045615265.1 Clostridia bacterium
AGGAAGACAAGCAAGTTGTTCAACTCCTTGGCTCACAGAACGACATGGCTACGATCCGACTTCCTTCATTCCGTGTCCTGTGATTGTAAGCAGGTGATTATCCGTGATAAGAATTATCTTCTCAGGAGAAAAATTCTCCACATCACGGATAAGTCGGAGGCCAAGCGGTCTTAGGAAGACAAGCAAGTTGTTCAACTCCTTGGCTCACAGAACGACATGGCTACGATCCGACTTGGACGCAGACAGGCTGTCGCCTTTCAAGAATGACAAGCCGAAAGATGCCTAAATTTCGACGTTTGAGGCGGGTTCGGACAATTTTTCAATGGCTAAGAAATCTTAATAATCATAAACCCCCTTTGTCTTTCATAGCATAGAAGACAAGGGGGTTTTATAATGACAGAGATTACAAATAAAAAGGCGGGCAACATAATCATTGAAAACCGTGCCAGACTTACGGCAGGCGGAATCCGTGATGTGGAGAATTTTTCTCCCGAGAAGATAATTCTTATCACGGATAATCACCTGCTTACAATCACAGGACACGGAATGAAGGTTAAAAAGCTTTCTACCGAAACGGGGGAAATATTTATTGAGGGCGAAATAAACGGATGCGTCTACACCGAGGGAAAAGGCGACAGGGAGAGCTTTCTTAAAAGGGTGCTTAAATAATGGAGGTATCGTCATCTCATCAGATATATGTATTTACTCTTTATGTGATTTCAGGAATGATGTGCGGTGCGTTTTTCGATGTTCAGCGATTTTTAAGGAAGCTTCACAGGGCAGGAAATGCGCGCACACAGTTGGAGGACATTCTTTTTGCAATTTTGTGCGTGGGGATAATACTTACGCTGAGCTACTTTTTTAATAACGGGGAAATCCGTTATTACCAGCTTATGGGATGCATCAGCGGGAAACTTTTTTATATGGCGGCACTAAGCCGTATCTTTACAAAAATACTTTATATGGTTTTTAAGTGTATAAAGAACCTTTTAGTAAAACCGATTGTTAAAATATGTGTTATTTTATATGTTCCTGTAAGAATATTTGCCGTGTGGATAAGGGAAAAATGCCGCAGGTTAAAAAAGATTATTTCAGGTATTAAGAGAAATGCTAAAAAGAGAAAAAAACGTTTAAAAAAAAGAATTAAAATGTTGTAAAAAAATCTTTACAAATGAAATTCTTTCAGTTATACTTAAGGATAAGAGGTGAGAGGCGTGAGCGAAAATGCAATGCGTAAATCACGAAAAAGACGTAATTTTTTACGTAGAGACTGTATTCTTTTAGTCACACTTATTTTGATAATAGGCGGTTTCCTTTATACATTGGCGGCACAACAGTTTCGTCTTATAAGTATTCGCAGAGAAACTGCACGGTGCGAGCAGGAAATTGCCCGTCAGGAGAAGGAATATGAGCGCCTTGAGGAAAAGGCAAATTATAGCTCGTCTGACCGATTTTATGAGGAAAAGGCCCGTGACGAGGGGTATGTCCGTGAGGATGAAATCCAGTTTGTAGTAGGTAATTAATGCATTAGATTTCGTTTATTATATATATTTATACTGAAAGGGGTATAATACCTTTATGGCATTGGAAGTAGGACAAATAGTAGAGGGTAAGGTTTCAGGAATAACGGGGTTTGGTGCGTTTATTGATTTGCCCGATGGTGAAACGGGACTTGTACATATTTCAGAGGTTGCAAGAAACTACGTTAAGGATATAAATGATCATCTGTCGGTAGGACAGGAGATTAAGGTTAAGGTGTTGTCCCTTGATGAAAAGGGAAAAATCAGCCTTTCCATTAAAAAAGCTCAGGAAAATAATTTCCGCAGGGCTGCGGCAGCTCCTTTCAGTGGAAAACCTGCCGAGATTGACTGGAATACTGAAAATGAACGCAAGGATATGTCGTTTGAGGATATGATGGCAAGCTTTAAGCAGTCAAGCGATGCACGTATGCTTGATATCAAGCGTAATGTGGAATCTAAACGCGGAAGCAGAAGAAGATAATAAAAACGCTATGCAAAATTATTTGCATAGCGTTTTTTTAACGTAAACTGTATTTTCCTAGTACTTCAACATTTTTAATCTCTTTTTTCATAATATCGCACATACTGATTCCAAGTGCATTGCATAAGCCGGCAATATAAAAGAGCATTTCTCCTATTTCATTTTCTATACTGCTTTTGCATTCGGAACAAAGAACCCCCGACACACCCGACATCTCTTGCATTGAGGATTTTTTCTCTCCGGAAAATACAGGGAGCATTTTTTCTGCATTTATCTCTATGCATCCGCATCCCGTAGCACTTTTTACGGTGCTGCGGCAGATTTTTCCGCACGCACCCTGGCATTTTGTTAATATGTCAAGTATATTTTGATTGCGGATGATGAGTGTTGAAACTCTTTGCTGAAAATCATCAGATTTAGAATCGGACATAGGTTTCACCTCCGGATTCTATTATATCTTCTGACTAAGAAAGAGTCAATGTAAGAGATTGTAATAAAATGTCATCTTTGAAAGTTTACCTTCCATTCTCTTATAAGAGGAAAGGTATAGACTCTCTCGGAATCAAGCTCCTGCTCGTACATATTTACGGCATTTAAAAATGCATTATCGTAGGTGGTATAATAGTATATTCCCTTATCGGTGTTTATGCATGAAGAATAGTAGGTTATTTCGGGAAAATCCTCCTCTGTTCTGTTGCAGCCACGTGTCTGATAAACACTTTGCAGAATGTGAAAAAACTGGCTTACGGCACCTTGCTCGCCTTCTGATGAAACGGAATTTAATCTTGTAAAGGCTGCACGAACAAATCTCGAAGATGAAGATAAATCGCCAGGCAGCCCTAAGCTTCCCATTCCTCGGCTATACTGGTAAAAGGTAAGCTTGTCCGAAAACAGGTTTTTGGGAGGATGCGATGAAATAGACATATAGTTGTTAAGGTTAAACATCTGCATAGGGAAAGTGGGGCTGTTGCTCAGAACACCCACGGGGTTATCATAAATAAAAAGCCCTTCCTTTACAGATTCTACCACTATACTTTCGTTTTTATCACAAATCATCCAGTGAAGCGGGGTTTTAGGATATTCGTGGCTAAAATCGATGTCACAAATATTTGCTTTTTTAAGAAGCTCCTTTGCCTCTGACACGCTTTTGCATTGGGACAAAACCCACGGAATAAGCTCAAAAGAGGCAATGTTGTCGCAACCCTCTTTAACAGGGTGGAAATACGCATACTCCGGAAAAAGCAGTCCCGCCATACTTAATCCCGTCTCGTTTGCCGCATCAAAGTACAAAGGGAAATTATTAGACACAATCCCCATTCCGATTATGGCATAGTGTCTTTCCACGGGACTTTTTTCCCTGAATAAAAAGGGAAAATTTCTTGACGTTATCACGATTTTCTCCCCGAAGGAATGCTCAAAGTCAAGATTTCTCCCAAAATAGTGATTTCCAGATAAATATGTTACAGCCGTACACACATTAAAACCTCCTGCATATATAAGTATAATTATTATTTTGCGATTAATAATAATTATGCCTTTTCGTTTTAAAAAATATTGAAACACTATGTAAACTGTGATATAATCAATCTATTATAGTTAGTCTGAGTGTAGCAGGGGTAAGCACCACCTGTTATGCCAATACGAAAGAAGGGACAAATGATGCTTGAAAAAGAATGGGTGTTTCTTGACGAAAACATCAGTCCGGCACAGGCGGAGGCTTATGCTGAACTCTTTGACATTCCTGTCATTGTTGCAAAAGTTCTCTTAAACCGCGGCCTTACGGATGCAGCAGACGTCAAAAAATTTCTTGATAAAAATTCCGATAGCTTTTATCCGCCGAGCTTGCTTTGCGACATGGATAAGGCAGTCAGCAGAATTAAGGAAGCTATCGAAAAAAAGGAGCACGTTGTAGTATACGGAGATTACGATGTAGACGGAATTACCTCTACTGCACTTTTGGTAAGTTATCTTCGTGAGCAGGGTGTTGATGCACAGGCGTACATACCGGACCGCCAGAATGAAGGGTACGGAATTAATAAAGCAGCCGTTAAAAAAATCTCTGACAGCGGAGCAACTCTTCTTATAAGCGTTGACACAGGTATTACGGCGTTTGAGGAAACGGAGTATGCAAAAGAGCTCGGTTGCGATGTAATTATTACAGACCATCATGAGTGTAAAAAGGAGCTTCCGAATGCCGTTGCAGTAATTAATCCTAAAAGAATAGATTGTGACTATCCTTTCAAGGATCTGGCAGGCGTAGGCGTTGCGTTTAAGCTTGTCTGTGCTGCAAGTGAAAAAACAGAAAGTGAGCTTCTTAACGAATATGCGGATATTGTAGCACTTGGCACAATTGCTGACGTAGTGTCGCTTAAGGACGAGAACAGAATTATAGCGGCAAGGGGTATAGAAAAACTTTCCAAAAACCCCAACACAGGACTTGCGGCGGTCATTTCAACTCTGGGACTCAGACAAAAATGGAATAACTGTGCCGTTGTAAGCTATTCAATTGCTCCCCGTCTTAATGCGGCAGGCAGAATGTCAAATGCAATGATTGCGGTAGACCTTCTTCTTACAAAAGACCCTGTTGAGGCACAGGAGCTTGCAATAAGCCTTGATAATGATAACAAAAACCGCCAGAATGAAGAAAAAATTATTTTTGACGAAGCGGTTGGAATGATAAATAGTATCGACCTTTCCGATAAAAAGGTGCTCGTTCTTGCAAAACGTAACTGGCATCACGGCATTATAGGAGTTGTTGCTTCCAGAATTTGTGAAAGATACAACAAAACTTGTATACTTATCTCGATTGAGGACGAGTGGTGTAAAAGTTCGGGAAGAAGCGTGGACGGACTTAACCTATTTGAAGCATTGGGACACTGCTCGGATATCTTGGAAAAATTCGGCGGTCATGCGTATGCTGCAGGCTTTTCAATAAAAGAGGAATATATTTCTGAGCTTGATCGCAGACTCAACGAATTTGCGAAAGAGTGTAACTCTAGCGAAAGAATGCCTCAAATGCTCATTGATTCAAAAATTACCGTAGCTGATATAAATGCGGCTACTATCAGAAAAACCGAGGTGCTTGCCCCTTACGGAGCGGGAAATAAAGTTCCTATTTTTGCCCTTATGGGTGCCAGAATTGTTGATATAAAAACACTTTCTGAGGGGAAACACTGCAGACTTCTTGTTGAAAGCGAAAAACGTCTTGTAGAAGCAATCGCTTTCGGCACAGGTTCAATGGTTTCTGAATACTATGTAGGCGACTATGTTGATATTGCAGGCGAGCTTAACATTAATCTGTATAACGGGCAGACAAGGCTTCAAATTATTGTCAGCGGCATCAGAATTTCTCACAAGGAAATGAGCGATGTGTTCCCTGACAGAAACGATTTTGTCGATATATACAGATATATCCGCCAGAGGGGAAATATCAGCGAAGAGCTTGCAAGCTTTTCAGGTGCTCTTACAGAGGCATTGGGAAGACGTATTATGCGTGACAAGCTTATAAATGTTCTGCGTGTATTTAAGGACCTGGAGATATTGAGCTTTAATAAGCTTGGAGATGTTGTTCAGATTACACTGAATGAAACCGAAAAGGGTAAAAAGGTTTCGATAGATAAGAGTGAGGAGTACCAGAGAATTAAAAAAGAAATTATGGAGCAATACCAGTAATGCTCTCTCACTAAAACGGAATTTTTCTATGTTGCGGAAGTGATATTATGGATCAGGCTTTTGAAGCCTTAATGGACAAAGTAAAAAAATATAATAAAAATGCCGAAGATGACCGTGCATTAATCCTTAAGGCATACACATGCTGTAAAGAAATGCATTCAAAGCAACAACGCCATAGCGGCGAACCGTATTTTGTGCATCCTTATGAGGTTGCGTGCATTCTTGCAGATATGGAGCTTGATACTCAGGCGATAATTGCAGGACTTTTGCATGATGTTATCGAGGATACTGAATTCGGATATGAGCAAATGAAGGAAGAATTCGGTGAGCAGGTTGCAATGCTTGTTGAAGGTGTTACAAAGCTTGATAAGATTAAGTGCATATCCAAGGAAGAGGCTCATATTGAAAACCTCAGAAAGATGTTTTTTGCTATGGCAGAGGATATCAGGGTAGTGCTTATTAAGCTCGCCGACAAAATTCATAATATGCGTACGCTTAAGCATATGAAGCCTGAAAAACAGCTTGAAAAAGCGAAAGAGGCACTTGACGTATATGCACCTCTTGCATACAGACTCGGTATTTCTAAAATCAAGATAGAGCTTGAGGATTTGGCACTAAAGTATCTTGACAGTGTGGCATATTATGAAATCGTGGACGGACTTTCGCAGAAACAGTCCGAGCGTGATGCCTATGTTCAGAATGTGCGTGGCGTTATTGCTGACAAGATGGAAGAAATGGGTATAAAATGCCATATCGTTGCCCGTGCAAAGCATATATACAGTATCTTTCGGAAAATGTACAGTCAGAATAAAACTCTTGATGAAATATATGATTTGTTTGCGGTGCGTATTATCGTTGATACAGTTGCAGAGTGTTACGCAGTGCTTGGTATAGTTCATGAAGAATATAAGCCTATTCCAGGGCGTTTTAAAGACTATATTGCTATGCCCAAGCCGAATATGTACCAATCTCTTCATACGACTGTAATAGGTCCTGACGGACAGCCGTTTGAAATTCAGATACGTACGTGGGATATGCACCGTGTTGCAGAGCGTGGTATCGCAGCGCATTGGAAATATAAAGAAGGTAAAGCAGGGGATACCAAGAATCTCGATTGGGTAAACAAGCTCCTTGAAATTCAGAGTGAGGCGGTTGACCCTGAGGATTTCATGCGGACTCTCAAAATTGATATGTTTGCAGATGAGGTATTTGTTTTCACCCCCCGTGGCGATGTTATAGGACTTCCGTCAGGCTCAACACCTATCGACTTTGCGTTCTATATTCATTCAGCAGTAGGCTACAAAATGACAGGGGCAAAGGTAAATGCAAAAATTGTAAACCTTGACTATAGGCTTCAAAACGGTGACATTGTTGAGATTATTACGTCAAGCGCCAGCAAGGGACCAAGCCGTGACTGGATTAAGGTTGTTAAGACCAGCACCGCAAGAAGTAAAATTAATTCATGGTTTAAGAAGGAAAACAGGGAAGCAAATATCGAACGTGGTAAGGATGCTATCGAGTCTGAGCTTAAGCGCATAGGAATGAATCAGACTGACCTGTTCAAAAGCAAATATCTTGACCCCATGCTTAAACGCTACGGATTTTCAGGCGTTGATGAGATGTATGCGGCTATCGGCTTCGGTGGAATAACTGCGGCGAAGGTAATCACAAGACTTCGTGACAGTTATCAGAATGACCATAAAGATGACCTTCCTCCCGAAATTATTGCTAAGCAAATCGGGAAGAAGAAAAAGACTGCTGACAGCGGTATAGAGGTAAGAGGTGTAGACAATTGTCTTGTAAGACTTTCACGTTGTTGTAATCCCGTACCCGGTGATGATATTATAGGCTTTATTACCCGCGGCAGAGGTGTAAGCGTTCATAGATGCGACTGTATAAATGTACAGAAGGACAAACTTACTGAAGATATGAAAAGCCGTATCATTGAATGTAACTGGCTTGATGATATATCATCATCCTTCAGCGCAGAAATCAGTATTGAATGTACTAACAGACCGGGCGTACTGGCAGATGTTATTGGCGTTGTATCCGAGCAGAAGCTTAACCTGATTGCAGCAAATGCACGTCCTCTCAAGGACAGAACGGCTCTTATAGATATTACTATTGAGGTTACCAGCAGGGATCAAGTTGAAAATATCATAAGAAAGCTGCACCGAGTTCCCGGCGTATATGATATTAATCGTACAGTTCAGTAAGGAAGGACTAATATGGACATAAAATGTTTGGTTTTAGGCAGCCTTGGGGTCAATTGTTACCTCCTGACCGATGAGAATGAGGCGGTAATTATCGACCCCGGTGATGAGTGTGATAAAATTTGTGAAGCTATAAAACAAAGCGGTTGTACACTAAAAAAAATCCTGCTCACGCACGGGCATTTTGACCATACAGGTGCAGTAGCAGCTCTTGCTAAAAAAACAGGTGCCTCTGTTTATATCCATAGCGGAGATGAAAAGATGCTAAAAGATAATGACTGTAATCTCAGCTTTCTTACAGGGCAGAAGATTGATACCTTTGACAAAGCAAACCTCATTGATGATATGGAGGAAATACCCTTCGCATCATCTGTTATAAAGGTTTACCACACTCCGGGGCACAGTGATGGCTCGGTAAGCTATTTGTATAAGGATAACCTGTTTTGCGGCGACCTGTTGTTTTACGGCTCCATCGGGCGTTATGACTTTGGTGATTTTGATACAGAGATTAGCTCTATTAAGTTCCTATTGGATAGTCTTGATGACAATACGAAGGTTTATCCAGGACATGGACAATCAACAACAATAGGAACGGAACGGATTTATAATCCCTATATTGTAAATTATATATTGGATTGATAGCATATGATAATACAAACTAACGGACATTCCTTTGAGGATGCCGTAAGGCAGATTTTGCAGCTGTTTTTTGACCTTAACTCGGAATTTGAAGTAGAATCCGCCTTGCAGATTGACGGAAATTTATATATTGCAAAAGCTAAAGTCACCCTCGGCGAAAAATCCGCCGAGGGTGAAATAAAAGCCGAGCTCTTTTGCCCTGAAAAGAGAAAAGTGAGCGACCTTATAAAAAAGTCGGTCTTTTTTGCGTGCAAAAAGCTTTCGGATATGCCTACCCCATGGGGAATTTCAACAGGAATAAGACCTGCTAAAACGGCACGTATGATGCTGGAGGAGAATTTCTCAGACGGCGAAATTTTAAAATATATGGAGGATGAATTTTTCATAACTCCCAAAAAAGCACGACTCAGCCTTGATGTCAGTAAGAGAGAGTATAGTCTTCTCAAAAAACATAACAAAAACGGCATCAGCCTTTATGTCGGAATTCCGTTTTGCCCTACGAGATGTGCTTATTGCTCCTTTATATCGCAGGCAATGGCACATAATGATAAATTTGTAGAGCCGTATGTAGAGGCACTTGTGAAAGAAATCGAAGCAACCGGCCTTATGGCGCAAGATTTTGGTTTTAAAGTTGAAACAATCTATTTTGGGGGCGGTACGCCGACAACCCTTTCGCCTGAGAATCTTGATATCCTTATTAAGCGTGTCAAGGAGTGCTTTGATATAACTTCCCTTTCTGAGTTTACTGTTGAGGCGGGAAGACCTGACACTTTTACAGATGAAATGCTTTCAGTTCTTAAGGAGAACGGCATTTGCCGCATAAGCATCAATCCCCAGACTATGAATCAGAAAACACTGGATAAAATCGGCAGACGCCATAGTGTGGAGGAAACTGTAAGAGCCTTTGAAATGGCACGCAAATATGGCTGCTTCAGTATCAACGCAGACCTTATTGCAGGACTTCCTGACGAAAATATAGAAGACTTTAAAAAGACCGTCAGTGAGGTTTACTCCCTTTCACCTGATGCAGTCACTGTGCATACAATGTATCTTAAGAGAGCGGCACGGCTGATAGAGGATTTTGAAAAGCTCAGATTTGCCAAGGATATGGATACTATGGTGCAGTACTCGTATGATTTCCTTACAGAAAAGGGGTACAATCCGTATTATCTTTATAAGCAAAAAAATACTTTGGGAAATCTTGAGAATGTCGGCTTTGCCAAAGAGGGACACGAAAGTCTGTATAATATTTATATTATGGAGGAAATACAGACAATTCTTGCTATGGGGGCGGGTGCCTCTACCAAAATGGTAAAGGGTGACAGAATAGAGAGGGTATTTAATCCCAAAGAGGCCGCAGATTATATTAGCAGAATTGATGAAATAATAGAAAAGAAGAAAAATGCACTTGAATTTTTGAGGTGAATGTAATGATATCTTTTACCTATGACAAAAATGAAGTTAATATTGAAAAATCCATTTCAATTGGGGATTATATAAGGGAAATAGGTGTGTCGGATTCTGTGCTTGCCTGCAAGGTAAACGGAAAGGTTGTTTCTGTTGAATATATGCTTAAAAATAGGGATAAGGTAGAGCCGCTTACCATAGGGACAGACGAAGGTTATCTTATCTATAAGGAATCAATTATACTGGTGCTTCTTCACGCAGTTGAGCAAATCAGCGGGGCAGACGCCGTATTTATAAGGCAGTCTGTTAATAAGTCGACATATTTTGAAATAGACACACAAAAAAGTAAGACAGAGCTTGTTGAAGAGATAAAAAAGAAAATGAATTCTATAATTTCTGATGACGAAATCTTTCGTTCTGTCAAACTTAAGCGTTCTGTGGCAGCGGAACTTTTTAAAGAAAACGGAGAAGAAGAACGTGCTGCGGAGATAGAAACACTGCCCACGGAGCATATCACTGTATGCAAAACGGCTAAGAGGTATCATCTTACCTATCAGCCGATAGCTTACAGCGTGCGTGCCCTTAATAAGTTTGAAATTCAGCCGTACGATGACGGATTTTTGCTGAAATATCCCACCAACTATACAATTGACAGTATTCCCGATATGAAATCGGGGGTAAAGGTGCATAATGCTATTGAGGATTACCGTGACTGGATATCAACAGTAGGCGTGGAAAACATTTTTTCACTTAATGAGCTTGTGCGTGAGAACAGGGCGGCAGAGCTTGTAAATATGGCAGAGGGCTTGCACGAAAAGCGTATCAGCCGTATTGCCGATAAAATAAAGGAATCGCCCGATATAAGGATTATCCTTATCGCAGGACCGTCATCTTCGGGAAAAACCTCGTTTGCAAACAGATTATGTGTGCATCTTAAGATTAACCATATTAGACCTGTTGTAATTTCCCTTGATGATTATTATGTTGAAGATGCACGTATGCCCCGTGATAAAAACGGCGAAATGGACTTTGAAGCGGTGGAAGCAATTGATTATGAGCTTTTTAACACCCACCTTTCTAAGCTTATAGCGGGAGAAACGGTAGAACTTCCCAAATACGATTTTAAAATCCGCAGCCGTGTGAAAGGAAGAACACTCTCCTTAGGCAAGGACCAGATTATAATTGCAGAGGGTATTCACGCCTTAAATGAGCTTTTGACAAGCCGTATTGACAGAAAAAATAAGTATAAGATTTATTTGAGCTGCTTAACAAGCCTTTGCCTTGATGAGTACAACGCATTTTCGCCTACGGACAACAGACTTCTTCGCAGGATAGTGCGTGATGCGGCACACAGAAATACGTCTGCCGAGCAAACGCTCAAGCTCTGGCAAAGCGTGAGAAGGGGAGAACAGAAATATATTTTCCCCTTTGAAAGTGAAGCGGATGAGGTTTTTAATTCCTCGCTTGTTTACGAGCTTGCTGTGCTTAAAAAGCCCGCACAGGAGCTTCTTAAAAAAATCGACAGAGAAAGTCCGTATTACAGTCGGGCGAAAAGATTAGAAAAGCTTTTGACGTATTTTGAGGAAATGGACCCTTCGCCGATACCGCCCACGTCTATTATCCGTGAATTTATCGGAGGAAGCACGATAGTTCATTAATAGACAAATTCTATAAAATATAAAAATCTTAGACAATCAATGTCTAAGATTTTTTTTCATTCTATAAACTCCACCTCAGAAAATACATTTACAATGGTATCGTAAATTCTTTCTTTTTCAGGGGTGTCATGGATTATGATTTTTCTGGGAGCAATTGTTATAAGCGTACTCAAAACGATATCTTCATCACTGAAGCCTTCGTCGCTGAACACCGTATTTTCGCAATAACGCTCAGTAATATCCCGATGCCTTTTATTATAAATACGCATTACTCCGTTTGTTTTTATCAAATGAACAAGTGGCTCTTTGGGAGCTTGCACAGATACGAAAAATCGTAGCATATTCATAAATTCATCATATTCACGGAGGGCATAAAGCTCTTCGGCTGCATCGTGGCACAGATTGCGAAGCTCATTTTTATATTCTTCAAGTCGGAAATTTACAAAACCGTTTATTATAATATAGCTGTTATCCCTAAGATAATCGAGCGTTTGTTCCTTTATAAGCGCCCTACGCCTTTCATAGTGAATTGTATCCATTGCATCGGAACTTTCAGGGCTGGCGTGTTTAAGGGCCAGATTGAAAATCTCCATTCTTTCACTTTTCGGTGCATAGGGAAACTCGTTATCAGTTATTCTTTTAAGCAGCGGCTTTTCGTAGTGGGACATAATTTCCCCTGTAATCTGTACTGCAAACTCGTATATATCCTTATCTGCCGGCAGATTAACAGCAGTGTTTAATTCCAAAAACTATCACCTCATTTACTTTTATGTAGTCATCAGAGGTATAATAGAGCCTATATCCAAAACGTCTCCTTTTCTAAGATTTTTGATTTTAATTTTTCTTTCCTCAAGGAAATCAATTATTTTTTCGCCTGATGGCATATTAGTAATATCTCCGCTTATGAGGAGTTCATTTATGCCTCCCATACCACAGCATCCGCCCCAGAAACCGTTTGAAAAGCCGGGAAGGGAAATTCCTTCGTTCGAGATTAAAAGTACGTTACAACCTCTTTTTTCGCCCTCTCTGGCAATGGAAATGTCTGCGGTTATGAAGGTGTTTTCATCAATCGGGCAAATTGAACATTTGGCATATCCTTGTTTTATGTGTGTGATTTCATAACCTTCGCTGATAAGTATTTCATATAAAAGCTCATCGCATACGTTTTTATTTAAAAAACTTTTTTTTCCTACTATACCAACATTATATGCACTATCTTTTGGGTAGTGACTGCCGATATGTGTTTTTCCTTCGATAATTTCAAACCCGTAAGGGCAGAGCGCGTTTTTATAGTATGCACAGCTTTCGGGCGGACATACCGCTTTGTTGGAGGATACAATAACAATCCCTAAATCGGCGTGACGCCGCATAGAAGGGGGCAATACATCAATATAGTAGGGCGTAATTACCGCTTTATCAGGAATATCAATATCTGCTATAAAAAGTGAAACCTTTTCTTTAGGGAGATAAGGAGTATCAATATAATTCATAAAATCACCATTAATAAAAATGGATAGTGTGGACACTATCCATTTGAAATTTTTATCTGTTTTCAGATGCACTCAGTCTGGCAAGTGCCTTTTTTAATTTAATTTCTGCCAGACTATACTCATAATCGTTGTTCTTGGCATTTGTCAGCATCAACTGTGCTTTTTCCTTTGCCCTCTGTGCACGCTCGACATCAATATCATCGCTCCATTCAAAGGTGGAAGCAACAACTCTTACCACATTATCAGCTACACTTAACATACCGCCTGCACAGGCAGCCTTTTTTTCGCCTACGCCTGTAAAAACCCTTGCAACGCCAATTGAAAGTGCTGCAACATAGTTAATGTGTCCGGGAAGAATTCCCACATCACCCTCGCTTGTGCGGAGAATGATTTTCTCAGCTCTTCCATCAAACAGCATTCCGTCAGGGGTAACTATTTGTAAATCAAATTCTTTCATAAATATCAGTCCAATCGGGCTATTATTTTTTTGCTTTTTCTATTGCTTCTTCGATAGTTCCTACAAAGAGGAAAGCGGATTCAGGAAGGTCGTCATGCTTACCCTCGATAATCTCCTTAAATCCACGGATAGTTTCTTTGAGAGGAACATATCTACCCTCCATACCCGTAAACTGTTCAGCAACGGAGAAGGGCTGAGAGAGGAATCTCTGTACCTTTCTTGCACGGCTTACAGTAAGCTTATCTTCTTCACTAAGCTCATCCATACCCATAATTGCAATAATATCCTGAAGCTCATTATATCTTTGAAGAATTTTCTGTACTGCTCTGGCAGTTTCATAATGTTCGTTGCCCACCACATCGGGTGCTAAAATTCTGGAGGTGGAGTCAAGGGGATCTACTGCGGGATATATACCCTGGGATGCAATCTGTCTTGAGAGTACTGTTGTAGCGTCAAGATGTGCAAACGTTGTTGCAGGTGCAGGGTCAGTAAGGTCATCAGCAGGGACATAGACTGCCTGAACTGACGTAATAGAACCGCTTTTTGTAGAAGTAATTCTCTCCTGCAATGCACCCATCTCTGTTGCAAGCGTGGGCTGATAACCAACTGCGGAGGGCATACGTCCCAAAAGTGCGGAAACCTCGCTGCCCGCCTGAGTGAAACGGAAAATATTATCAATGAATAAAAGCACATCCTGACCTTCTCTGTCACGGAAATATTCTGCCATTGTAAGACCGGAGAGAGCAACCCTCATTCTTGCTCCAGGAGGCTCGTTCATCTGACCGTAAACGAGGGCAGTTTTGTCTATAACTCCCGATTCCTGCATTTCGTTGTACAGGTCATTACCCTCACGGGTTCTTTCGCCTACACCTGTGAATACACTAAGACCGCCGTGCTGTTTGGCAACGTTATTGATAAGCTCCATAATAAGAACTGTCTTACCAACACCTGCACCGCCAAAAAGACCAATCTTACCACCCTTTGCATAAGGGCAGATAAGGTCGACTACTTTAATTCCTGTTTCAAGAACCTCGGTAGTGCTTTCCTGTTCATCATAGCCGGGGGCGGGACGGTGTATCTCCCACTGTTCAGCATTTTCAGGAGCAGGCTTGTTATCAACAGGCTCGCCAAGGAGATTAAAAATTCTGCCCAGAGTGCATTCCCCTACGGGAACACTGATTCCCTTTCCTGTGTCAACTGCGTCCATACCGCGGACAAGTCCGTCAGTAGAGCTCATTGCTATACAACGGACAACATCATCGCCAATATGCTGTGCAACCTCAAGTGTTATTTTGCGTTCTCCTTGTGTTACCTCAATTGCGTTAAGAAGTTTGGGGAGATGTCCGTTTTCAAATCTAATATCAAGAACAGGACCGATAATAGATATTACCTTGCCTATATTTTTTTCTGCCATGGATTTTCAATCCTTTCCTAAGCAAAATATTATTGTTGCGATTTGTTTGAAAAAAATCACGAGTGTCAACGGAATGTGATGTTTAGATGCAGAACGAACAAACTGAGCCACGGCTTGCCGTGGGGGACCCGAAGCTGTATGCGATACAGCGAGAGGCAAAGGTTGTTCGTAGCTTAACGGTTTCATTCAAGAAAAATTTGCATAGCAAATTTCAACATAAAACAAACTTAAACTAAAATTTCAGTTTGTTTTAATATAATTCCTTATGCCGTTAAGCGATCTGCGCTAAAAAGCACATTCCCTTAGTTCTGACTTCCGGCTACGATTTCAGTTATCTCCTGCGTTATCGCAGCCTGTCTGACTCTGTTATATTTCAGGTTAAGATTTTCAATAATTTCGCTTGCATTTTCGGTAGCGTTTTCCATTGCAGTGCGGCGTGCACTAAGCTCCGATGCAATAGATTCCGAAACACCGCCGTATATAATTCCGCTGATATAATGTGGAATTATTTTTTCAAAAACCGATTCAGGGGAGGGGTCGTATTCGATAAGCTCTTTCTTTTTGTCACTTTCGCCTATTTGAGAAATAGGCAGAATTTCTTTGAAAGAGGGCACTTGTGAAAGCACATTTACAAAGCCTGTATAGTAGATGTCGAGAGATGTAAATTCCCCTCTTAGAAATGCGTCTGCAAGTGCCTGACCGATGCTGTTGCAGTCACTGATTTTCACATCGGCAGCAACCTGATATGAGGTTGTAAAAAAGGATACATCTTTTTTTGCAAAATGTTCCACAGCCTTTTTCCCGATGGGGAAAATTATATCGCCGTCTTTATAATTGAGTGACTTGAAAAGGTTGTTGTTGTATCCTCCCGCCAGCCCTCTGTCGCCGGCAATAACTATATGACACGCCTTACCCTCTTTTTTAGGGGAGGTGAAAGGCGAGGAAAAGTCACGTTTGCTTCCTGCAATGTCAGAAAGTGCATTTGAAAGAGTGTCAAAAAAGGGTCTGCTTTTTTCAATTCGTTCTCTTGCCTTACGCATTTTGCTCGTTGCCACAAGCTGCATAGCTTTTGTAATCTGGCGAGTGTTTTCAACGCTCTTTAATCTGTTTTTAATTGCTTTCATCGAAGGCATTATCAGTCACCTCATTTACGGGAGAGGAATTTTTCTGTACATTCCGTTACCGCAGCTTTGATCATTTCCTCGGTTTCTTCGGAAAGAGTGCCAGACTGGGCAATGTTTGAAACAATTTTAGGATATGTGTTATCAACATAATCGTACAGGAAATTTTCAAACTCTCTGATATCCCCGATTGTAATATCCTTGAGATATCCGTTTACAACTGCATATATAATAACTATCTGATGCTCCACCTTTACAGGAGTGTTTCTGCCCTGCTTTAAAATTTCAACAATTCTTTCACCCTGCTCAAGCCTCATTTTAGTATCGGGGTCAAGGTCACTTCCAAACTGGGCAAAAGATTGTAACTCACGGTACTGTGAATAGAGGAGTTTAAGCGTTCCGGAAACCTTCTTCATTGCTTTAATCTGTGCGTTTCCGCCAACACGGCTGACGCTGATACCGGGGTTAACGGCAGGCATTACACCTGAGTGGAAAAGCTCTGTTTCAAGGAATATCTGACCATCTGTTATAGAAATAACATTCGTTGGGATATATGCCGATACGTCACCAGCCTGCGTTTCTATAATGGGAAGTGCAGTGAGTGACCCGCCGCCATATTCAGGAGAAAGTCTTGCCGCACGCTCAAGAAGTCTTGAGTGGAGGTAGAATACATCTCCGGGATATGCCTCACGTCCAGGAGGACGGCGTATGAGAAGTGACAGTGCACGGTAAGCTACTGCGTGCTTGGAAAGGTCATCATATACGATAAGGACATCCTTTCCCTGATACATAAAATACTCTCCGATAGAACAACCCGAATAGGGGGCAATATACTGCATCGGAGCAAGCTCGCTTGCAGTTGCGGCTACAACGGTTGTATAATCCATTGCACCATTCTTTTCAAGTGTATCAACAAGCTGTGCAACAGAGGATTTTTTCTGCCCGATTGCAACATAAATGCAAATGACATCTTTGCCCTTTTGGTTAATAATTGTATCAATGCCTATCGCAGATTTACCTGTCTGGCGGTCGCCGATAATAAGCTCACGCTGACCCCGACCAATAGGAATCATAGAGTCAATTGCCTTGATACCTGTTTGCAGCGGAACGCTTACAGATTTTCTTTCAATAATTCCGGGTGCGGAGGATTCAATGGGGCGGTTTTCAGTTGTTTTGATTTCGCCCTTTCCGTCAATAGGCTGACCGAGTGCATTTACCACTCTGCCAATCATCTCTTCGCCTACGGGGACACTTACAACCTTGCCCGTACGCTTAACAATATCACCCTCGCGTATGAGGGCGTCTGTTCCAAGAATAACAAGGCTTACTAAATCTTCCTCAAGATTAAGTGCCATAGCTCTCTCGCCGTTTTGAAACTCCACAAGCTCATTGCTCATACAGTTGTCAAGACCTTTAACCTTGGCAATACCGTCACCAACTTCGATAACGTAGCCTGTTTCACTCTGTTCTGTCTTATTTGAATAGTTTTTTATCTGGTCTTTTATAATTTTACTGATTTCATCAGATTTAAGCTGCATCAATACACCAACTCTCTATTTTTCGATAAGCTTGTTTTTAATTTCAAACAAACGCGATTTGAGGCTATAATCAATTTCCTGACCATCAAAACGCAAAATTGCGCCACCAATTATCGACGAATCAATTTTGGTTTTAAGCAAAACATC
>JAZLEL010000034.1:0-2685 GCA_045615265.1 Clostridia bacterium
ACAGAACGACATGGCTACGATCCGACTTACTGTTGAAAGAAGCATGCACATTACTGTAGCGAAAGCGATTGCCTTCATGAATTTTTTCATTTTGTTTTTTCCTCCTTTTATAATATTAAATTAAATTAAATTTTGAAGCAAATATGTATTTTTGGGTAGAGATACCCCTACCATCATCCTATACAATAAAATTATACTCCTGACAGGAGAAAATTTCAAGTCCTTTTTTATGAAATTTTCAGCCAAATATGTCTAAATATTTATTTTATTTTTGTATGGTTTGACGAAATAATTTTGTAATATTTAACATTCTCTAAAAATCCACTAAATTTACTTATTTTTTTACTTACAACGCACTGTTAATTTGCCGTTCACTCCGTTAGGTGCATATGCCGTAATTGTAGTTACGCCTTTTCTCACTATCTGAAGTTTGCCACTTTCATCAATTCTGGCAATGGTGCTGTCATCACTTTGCCATACGATAGTATCCTTGGAATCAGAGGGCACTGTGTATGCACGCAACTGAAGTGTATCCCCTACTTTTACAGTAATGTCATCCTTTCCGCCGCCGCGCACACCTACGGTGATTTCCGTAATGTCAGACACGCCGTCAAAGACCTGTACAACATTTCCGTTCTCGTCGAGATAATCATTGTTACCGCCTACAACTATGCCTACGTGAACGTATGAATCCTCTCCGCGGGCAGTTACTGTGGTAATTCCGTTTCCAACTGCTGAAACTGTACCTTCGGGAGATACTATTGCGATTGAGTTGTCTGCACAGGACCATGTAAGAGTTTCCTCTTTTTCCTGCTCAACTTTTATGGTATAGCTTTCATCTATTTTCATACGTACTATGTCTTCTTTTACTGTGAGAATATTTTCTCCCCCACATGAGCAAAGCATAACTGTTGCCACTGTAAGAAAGCCCAGTAAAACCATCGTTTTTTTCATCACTAATCATCCCTCTCAATACATATAGTTACTCTTAACTATACTATACAACTTTTTTTGATTTTTTTCAACAGTTTCATAAAATTTTGTGACAAAAAAATCGGCGGAGCTTTTAACCCCGCCGATTTTTTTACTTTATTTTAAATATTGCTTTTGTAATGCCTGTTAAAAATTTCGGAAGTTTCATTACGATAACCTTCATATCTTTCCCCCTACATTCGCAGCAACGTGCATCCCAATATTATAATCAGGGCACCCTCTATTACGGCGAGGAGCCATACAGGCAACACCAGTGCCGTAAAAATCCCTGCTATGTATGCCAGGGTGAAAATTCCGCACGGTCTGCAAGCTTTTTTCTTCAAAAACGGGCACCCCCTTTCAGTATCATTGTACGAAAAGGGGGGTGTTTTTGTTACTTGCAAATAAAATCAGGATAAATTTATACCGATTTTTGGGGTCAGTCAAACAGACTTACCTGAGCACTTTGCGGAATCCCCTTAAAGCAACCAAAGCTTTTTAAAAGCTCAATATGAGTTTCACTGACACTCGTCCTTTGCTTGAAATCGTCTATTGAGAAGAATTTTCCATTTTCACGGGCATCAGCAATTGATTGCGCCGCACGGTCTCCCATTCCGGCAATACTATTTAACGCAGGAAGGATTTTTCCGTTAATGTTGAGATATTTTGTCGGGTGCGACAAATAAATATCAATAGGCATAAACTCAATTCCTCTGGCATACATCTCATTTACAACCTCCATAATTGTGAGGGTTGCCTTGTCACGTGCCGAGGGATTTTCCATCTGGCTGAGGTCACGCATTTTTGCAAGTAGGTTTTCTCTGCCCGTTGCCATTGTTTCATAATCGAA
Organism: Clostridia bacterium; assembly: GCA_045615265.1. Taxonomy (GTDB): domain Bacteria; phylum Bacillota; class Clostridia; order UMGS1883; family UMGS1883; genus UMGS1883. Next base: position 1,823 of record JAZLEL010000034.1, read on the forward strand.
CGTATCTGCACGGACAGTATAATACGATTGATAAAATGCAATGGGGTAATGTACCTTGAAGTACGCCACCCTCAAAGACATTGTAACATATGCCGCTGCGTGGGCACGGGGGAACATATACTGAATTTTGTTACAGGATTCTATATACCACTCAGGCACATTGTGTTCCCTCATTTCAGTCTCATCCTCAGGCTTAAGCTTTTTGCCCTTACGCACCTGCTCCATTATTTTAAACGCACGCTCAGGCGGAAGTTCTCTGTTTATGAGGTAAATCATTATATCGTCACGGCAGCAAATAGCGTTACGCAGTGTGCAAATTCCCTTTTGAACAAGAAGCTGTGCATTATTCGTCCACACATCAGTACCGTGAGAAAGTCCCGATATACGTATAAGCTCACCCATTGATGTAGGTTTTGTATCAACAAGCATCTGGCGAACAAATTTAGTACCAAATTCGGGAACTGCAAAAGTGCCTGTTTCACTTCCTATATCCTCGGGAGTGACTCCAAGAGCCTCCGTACCAAGGAAAAGACTCATAACCTTTTTATCGTCAAGAGGTATCTGCGTGGGGTCTATGCCTGTAAGATCCTGAAGCATTCTTATCATTGTTGGGTCATCATGACCGAGAATATCCAGTTTTAAAAGGTTTTCGTCAATGCTGTGATAGTCAAAGTGTGTTGTGATAATACCGCTTTCCTTTTTTTCGGCAGGGTGCTGAATTGGGGTAAATTCGTGTATATCATGACCCTTGGGCAGAACGATAACACCGCCGGGGTGCTGTCCTGTGGTAGTTTTTACATTCATTACGCCCTGTTTTAGTCTTTCAACCTCAGCATTATGTACATTTATGCCCTTTGACTCAA
>JAZLEL010000035.1:0-1566 GCA_045615265.1 Clostridia bacterium
CTTAGAAGATTACAAAGAGAGAGAAAATTAAGACGTCAACGCAGTGCGTTTTTTATGGCTATGATAGTGGTTTTTGTTATGGTTGCACACGTTGCATTTTCAAAACCCGACAATATTACTGATGAATATACTGTTGTTTCCGTAACTGTTGAAGAAGGGGATACCATATGGTCAATTGCAAGTAAGTATAAGCCTCAGGGCAGGGACCTTCGTTCCTTCGTGTACGAGATTGCAGCAAACAATGGTATAAACGATTGTAATATCATTATCGGGCAGAGCATTTTCGTACCCGTAACGTCTGAAATATAGTTTAAAGAAGAGCGATTTCAATCTGGCGAAATCGCTCTTTTCATTGAAAATATTTTCTTATATGATTGCGGTTTAATAAATTTTTTGTTATAATAATGACAGTATTAAATTTAAGGACAGAAACTTTATGATTACAAGAGAAAAAATATTAAATCAGCTTAAGTCTTTTCATATACCCGAGGGCAGACCTGTGATAGTGCACTCTTCTTTAAAGGCTATTGGCGAGATAGAGGGCGGGGCAGAAACGCTTCTTAGTGCACTTATTGAACATTTTGCCAGGGGCAGAGGCTTAGTTTGCGTACCTACGCACACATGGGCAAGTATGGTGCTTGACCTTAAAAACCCGGATAGCTGCATAGGCGTTCTTCCCAAAATTGCGGCGGCACATCCGCTCGCAGTAAGAACTCTTCATCCCACTCACTCTATATCGGTGTTTGGGGAAAGAGAAAGAGTGCAGGAATTTATAAAAAACGAAGCCTATGTGAATAGCCCTACAAGTCCTGAAGGTTGCTACGGAAATATATATAAAGATGATGGATATGTCCTTTTAATCGGGGTAAATCATACAAAAAACACATTTATACATTGTGTTGAAGAAATGTTAGAAGTTTCGGACAGACTTACAAAAGAAAAGGCAGAGGCAACGATAATTCATAAAAACGGCGAGGTTGAAAAAAAGTATCTGTATTGGTTTGACGAAAGTAAGATCCCTGATGTTTCATTGAATTTTGGTAAGTTTGAAGCAGCATTCAGGTACTTTAACTGTATAGAAGACGGTTTTATTGGTAATGCAGCATCTCAGCTGTGCCGTGCAAGAAAAATGAAAGATGTTCTGGAGCTTATTTATAAAAATGCGAAAGGCGAAGAACTGCTCTATGACAATCTTCCTCTCAGGGAAGAATTATATAAGACAGAGGGGGCTATTATATGAGTGAAAAATGTATTCTTGACGAAAACAAAATATGTAACGATTGCGGAGAATGTGATAAGTGCGATTTAGAACCCGACAAAATTTGTAATAATTGCGGAAAGTGCATAGGTCTTGATGCTGACAGTCGTGCCATCGAAATAGAGGACGTTATAATAAAAGATTAAAAAATCAATATTTTGTGTTTTATGATTGTTTTTTTATTGCGTAACCGCTATTTGTGTGGTATAATATAAGTTGATATATTATGATGTAGGAGTACTTTTATGGAAACTGTAAATATTTTGGGCGTACATGTAAATAAATATACTATGGATGAGGCAGTTGCA
>JAZLEL010000036.1:0-7080 GCA_045615265.1 Clostridia bacterium
GGTATCTCACGATGTGGAATTCTGTGCAAAATATGCGGACAGATGTGCTATGTTTTTTGACGGCGGAATTGTCAGCGAGGATACGCCTTCAGCCTTTTTTGCAGGGAAAAGCTTTTATACCACTGCGGCAAATCGTATGGCGAGGGGAATTATCGACAATGTTGTAACTACGGAGGATATTATATCGGCACTTAGGGGGAGCGTAGAGATAGAAAATACTCCTCCAAAAGAAAATAAAATACCACAAAAGCCTGTTGAAGACAACATAAAGCCTGCGACAAAAACGAATATTTGCAAGAGTTTCATTGTGGGGTTACTTACGATTCTTGTTATTATGCCTGTGACTGCGTTGGCAGGGATTTACCTCTTTGATGATAAGAAATACTATTTTATAAGTCTTTTGCTTATTATTGAAACTATGATACCATTTGCATTTTCCTTTGAAAACCGCAAGGTTTCTACAAGGGAGATAGTTGTCATCAGCGTGCTTTGTGCGATAGGTGTTGCAGGAAGGATTGCCTTTTTTATGCTGCCGCAGTTTAAACCACTTGCAGCAATAGTTATCATAACGGGTGTTTGCTTTGGTGCCGAGACGGGGTTTTTGACAGGAGCGGTAAGTGCTTTTGTGTCAAATTTCTACTTTTCGCAGGGACCGTGGACACCGTGGCAGATGTTTGCCCTTGCGACAGTTGGATTTTTAGCAGGTGTGTTTTTCCATAAGGACACTATCAGGAGGACACGTGGCTCACTTTCTGTTTTCGGCATACTTGTAATTATGCTCGTGTACGGACCTATTGCCGACTTAAGCGTTCTCTCTCATATTTCAACGCCTACTTGGGCATATATATTATCCACGTGGGGCATGGGTATGCCTTTTAACTTCATTCACGGGGCATCTACTGCATTTTTACTTTATACCTGTGCACCAATAATGATAGAAAAACTGGAACGAATAAAACAAAAATATGGTATACTGAATTAGAAAAATCAGCGGGATATCCCGCTGATTTTTCTGCTTGATTATTAAATAGAAATATGATATAATAACTTAGATTGTACATACAGATTTATGCTAAAGAAAAGCAGGTGATGGAATGTACCTTAAACGAATAGAATTGCAAGGCTTTAAGTCCTTTGCAGATAAAACCGTTATAGAGGTTCATCAGGGTGTAACCGCCATCGTAGGACCTAACGGCAGCGGTAAGAGTAATATCTCCGATGCGGTCAGATGGGTGATGGGCGAGCAGAGTGCAAAGACACTCCGCGGCGGAAAAATGGAAGACGTTATATTTGCAGGTACGCAGAAGCGTAAGCCCCTCGGTTATGCTGAGGTTTCGCTTGTGCTGGATAACTCTACCCATTTTTTGCCCTGTGAATACGATGAAGTTGAGATTACACGTAGAGTTTTTCGCAGCGGTGAAAGTGAGTATATGATTAACCGAACAGCGTGCAGACTTAAAGACATTAATGAACTATTAATGGATACAGGTCTGGGACGTGACGGATATTCCATCGTTGGACAGGGAAAGATAGCGGAAATCGTTTCCTCAAAGGGTGAGGACAGACGACAGATTTTTGAGGAAGCAGCAGGTATTTCCAAATATCGTTACCGCAAGAACGAGGCGGAGCGTAAGCTTAATCATACAGAGGATAATCTTGTCCGTGTGCGTGACATATTGGGAGAGCTTACCGAACGTGTTGAGCCGCTCAGAAAGCAGAGCGAAAAGGCGATAAAATTCCTCGACCTCAGGGAAGAATTAAAGGGAATAGAGGTAAGTACACTTCTTGAGATTACAGATCTAAAGCGTAAAGAAGGCGAAAAAACGGGCGAGCTTTACGAAAATGCCGTTCGTGAATTTGAAGAAGCTAAACAGAAACTTGAGCAATATAATGAAAAAAGCGATAGGCTTTATGCGGAAATAAGAGAAACGGATAGCGAGATGGATTTAAAGCGTGAACGTCTCGCAGCTCTTGAGAGTGATAATGCTGCAATCGAAAACGAAAGAGCAATTATTAAAAATAATATAGAAAACCATAAGGTTAACATCATCCGTGTTGAAACGGAGCTTGCAGGCTGGTCACAAAAGGAAGAGGATATAAAAAGTAATATCAGTCTTCTTGAAGAACAGAAAACAGGGGCAAGCTCGCACTTCCTTAAAATGGCTGATGAACTGGAGGCTCTTGAAGAAGAGGATCATCTTATTGGGGAAGAGGTTTCCCGAAGGGTAAAAGCTCTGGAAACAGCAAAGGAAGAGGTCTTGAACCTACGCTCAAAAAAGAGCGAGGCACAGTCAAGACTTGACAGTATTGACCTTATTACCGAGAATATTGAAACACGCCGTTTTTCTATCGAGGTCGATATTACGTCTGCATCAGATGATATTAACCGCTTAACTGCAAAATGCAGTGAGCTTTCTGAAAAATCCGAAAAGGCACAAACAGAATTTGATAAGCTGTCCGATGAAGTGTTTGACGCAAATCAGACCTACCACAATGCTAACCGCAAAAGCGGTGAGCTTAAGACAAAATACAACGAAATGTCAACCCAACTTGGAGAAAAGCAAGGCCGAATGAAAATGCTTATCGAAATGGAAAAAGGTCTTGAGGGGTATGCTCGCAGTGTGCGTGACCTCTTGCATGCCAAGGAAGAGGGCAAGTATAACGGAAGTATTATAGGTGTACTCAGCAAGCTTATCAAGGTTGATAAAAAGTATACCACAGCCGTAGAAACGGCACTGGGAAATGCCATGCAAAACATCGTTGTAAATGATGAGGACGATGCAAAAGAGGCTATTGAATTCCTGAAGAAAAACCATTTGGGAAGAGTAACATTTTTGCCCATCACCTCTCAGGAGGGAAGGCGTCTTGACAATGAAGAGCGTGTTATGCAAAATGCAGGTGCAGTTTGTGTAGCAAGTGACGTTGTGGAATGTGACACTGCCATTAAAAATGTAATTGAGGCACTTTTGGGAAGAACGGTTATTATGGAAAATATGGAAAGTGCCGTAAAGCTTGCAAGGGCAACACACTATAAGTTTAAAATTGTAACCTTGGCAGGAGAGCTTTTACAGCCGGGAGGTAGTATTACCGGTGGTAGTGTGAATAAAACACAGGCACTTTTAGGAAGAAAAGACGAAATAGAAAGGCTTAGCCAGGAATGCGACAAGCTTGCATGTGAAACGGAAAAGCTTGAAGACGAAATAGATGACTTAATAGAGCTTGCGGAAAAAAGCCGTAAAAAAGAGGAACAGCTTCGTGAAAAGCTTTCAGAAAGTGAAAATAAGCTTATGAAAATCAGGGCGGAGGCTGATATGAAGGATAGCCTTCTTACAATGGCACGCGAACGCCTTGAAAAGCTTACTAACGAAAAGAAACAGATTTCTACTCAGCAGACCGATACAGTTGAAACAAAAAAGAAATTGCGTGAAGTTCTGGAAGGCTCTGACGACCTTATAGAAAAAGCGGAAGCTATTGTAAGGGGAAAACAGGAAGCAGTACGTGAGCAAACTCTTATACGTGAAGCACATTCAACCAAAGTTATAGATAAGAAAATGGAAATTAACAGTGCTCAAAAGGACGTTGAACTGATACAGCAGAGGATTGACGATGCAAAGAGAAGCATAATTAATTCCCATTCCGACTATAAGGCAAAGCTTGACGAAAAGGCGGCACAGGAGAATATGATATCTGCCCTTGAAAAGCAGATTGAAGAAACTCATATGCGTCAGAAACAGTGCGAAGTTGCAATCGAATCCATGAAGGAAGAGATAAAGGCTCATTTAAGCGGAAGAAGCGGCAATGATATGGAGCTTGAAAAGCTTCGTGAAGGAATAAAGGAACTTAACGAGCATATACTTAACCTGCAGGGCGAAGTTGTCCGCATAGAAACAAAGAAAAACAAAATAGAAGAGGATATAGAAAGTGCTGCAAACCGTCTGTGGGATAACTATGAGCTTACCTACAACACGGCTCTTGAATTCAGGAAGGACATAGGCTCTTTACCCGAAGCACAAAAAGTAATTTCCCAGCTTAAAAATTCTATACGTTCATTAGGAAATATAAATGTTGATGCGATAGAGGAATATAAAGAAGTTAAGGAAAGATACGAATTTTTAAGCACACAGGTTGCCGACATGGAAAAGGCAAAGGCAGACCTTGAAAAGCTTATAAACGAAATGATGGCTGTAATGCGTGAACAGTTTGCAAAGAAATTTGAGATTATAAATGAGCTTTTCGGGAAGAGCTTTGTTGAACTCTTCGGAGGAGGCAAGGCGGAGGTTAAGCTTCTTAATCCCCTTGACACGCTTGAAAGTCCTATCGAAATCGAAGTACAGCCTCCTGGAAAAAAACTGCAGAGTATTACTCTCCTTTCAGGTGGCGAGCATGCCCTTACGGCTATTGCACTTCTTTTTGCACTTCTTGAGGTGTCTCCTGCACCATTCCTCGTTCTTGACGAGATTGAGGCAGCTCTTGATGATGAAAACGTATACCGTTTTGCAGATTACATCAGAAGCAGGGGAGATAATACACAGTTTGTCGTTATTACTCACCGCCGTGGTACAATGGAGGCTGCCGATATTCTTTACGGTGTAACTATGCAGGAGAGGGGCGTCAGCAGGCTGCTCTCAATGAAACTGGATGAGGTTGCATTTGAGGAATAAGGAGAGGTATAAAGAAAGGAAAAGCTATAACTATGGAATCTAATAATGAGAAAAAAGGTCTGTTTTCAAGATTGCGTGAAGGACTTGGCAAAACAAGGGATTCCTTTAACGAAAAGCTTGACAATGTATTTTCTGTTTTTACAAAGCTTGACGATGAACTCTACGATGAGCTTGAAGAGGCACTTATTATGGCAGATATCGGCGGGCAGACAAGCTTTGAAATCGTAGAACAGCTTAGAGAAAATGTAAAGGAAAAGCACATTCGCGATACACAAGCGGCAAAGGATGAGCTTAAGAATATCATTTGCGAAATTTTAAGTGCCAACGATTGTGAACTTCGCCTTGAAACAAAGCCTACTGTAATACTTGTTATAGGTGTAAACGGTGTAGGAAAGACAACAACTATCGGAAAGCTTACGGCAAAGCTTAAAAGCGAGGGTAAAAAGGTTGTCTTAGGTGCTGCCGATACATTTCGTGCAGCAGCTGCTGACCAGCTTGAAATATGGGCAGAAAGAAACGATGTTCCCATTGTCCGTCTTAGTGAAGGGGCTGACCCTGCGGCAGTTGTATATGATGCCTGTGCCTCGGCAAAAAGCAAAGGTGCAGATGTTTGTATATGCGACACCGCTGGCAGACTTCATAACAAAAAGAACCTTATGGATGAACTGGGAAAAATATATCGTGTAATTGAACGTGAGCTTCCTGATGCAAAAAAGGAGATACTCCTTGTGCTTGATGCAACAACAGGTCAGAATGCGGTCAATCAGGCGGAGGAATTTAATAAGGTTGCTGCAATCAGCGGTATCGTGCTGACTAAGCTTGATGGCACTGCAAAGGGCGGAATTGTCGTAAATATCTGCAAAAAACTTAAAGTACCGGTAAAGTTTATCGGCGTGGGAGAGGGAATAGATGACCTTCAGGTATTTGATGCCGAAGCATTTGCAGAAGCACTTTTTGGTGCGTTATAAAAGGACAGGAGAATATAAAATTTTTTCGGGGATAAAATAACCGTAAAATGAAATGGAGAATAAAGAAGGATAGACTTTGTCTATCCTTCTTTTTAATTAGTCTGAAATGAATAAGAAATTTTTAAAAGATATTTTAAATGATATTACTGGCACATTCGCCCTTTCAGTAGGAATATACTGCTTTGCAGAAAAAGTAAATATCGCTCCTGGTGGTATCAGCGGCGTATCCATTATGATAAAGTATCTGACAGGGCTTCCTGTGGGATTTCTGTCGCTCATTATCAATATACCGCTTCTTATAATTGCCTATAAATATATGGGTAAAAGGTTTGCTCTTTTTACTATGCGTACAGTAATTCTCAATACTATTATCCTAGATGCCATTGTAACGCCCTTTTTTCCTCAGTATGTAGGGGACAGACTCTTAGGCTCGCTTTTCGGGGGAGTATGTATGGGTATAGGACTGGGGATTGTATTTCTTCACGGTTCCTCTACCGGAGGTACGGATATTATCGGTTACCTCGTGGAAAGACGGTACCCTCATATACAGATAGGCAGAGCACTTTTGATGGTAGATTGCGTAATACTGGGAATATCTGTATTCGTTTTTAAAAATATTGAATCCGCACTTTACGGCGTTGTAGCATTATTCACGCAGAGTATAGTAATAAATAAAATTGTCTACGGAGCAGAAAAAGGTAGAAACCTCTTTATTATATCCCAGAAGAGCGAACAGATAGCAAAGCGTATTCTTAAAGAACGAAAAAGGGGTGCAACCTTTCTCAATGCCTGCGGTGCATATTCAAGAAAGCCTACTGCAGTACTGATGTGCGTTGTGCGTGTATGGGAGTATCATCATATTAAAGAAATTGTATATGAGGAGGACCCTTCGGCGTTTGTAATTGCAACCGAGGCAGAGCATATAATAGGCGAAGGCTTCACCTATGGGGTAAAATAAAAAAGGAGCAGAGAATTTTCTCTGCTCCTTTTTATTTTATCTATTGTTGATAATCTTTGTAAGCTCAACCGGATCTACAATCTTTCCGTCTTTATAAACTCTCATATTACCGGAAGCAATTTCATCAATAAGAATAACTTCATTGTTGTTATAACCAAACTCAAACTTGATGTCCCAAAGGTCAAGACCAAGTGTCTTAAGGTCGTCAGCAACGATCTTGGTTATTTCAAGAGTCTGCTTCTTCATGCTCTCAAACATTTCAGGAGACATAACTCCAAGGGCAGCCAAACCTTCACCTGTTACGAGCGGGTCGCCCTTATCATCGTTTTTGAATGTGCATTCTACATATCCCCCCTCAAGCACTGTACCATCTTCTATATATTCACCGTACCTGCGGATAAAGCTTCCTGTTGCAACAAGACGGCAGATAACTTCAAGACCATGACCGAACACAGTAGCAGGAAGAACTTCCATAGTTGCGTCATCAAGATTA
>JAZLEL010000037.1:0-6116 GCA_045615265.1 Clostridia bacterium
CACGAGGCTATTTCCACAGTTATAACCCAGACGCTCAGGACAAACGATATGTATGAAATGGAAAAAATGCTTGTGCTTGCTGATAAGCTTTTAAAGAGCGTGCCATTTTATAGACTTCGCTGCAATATGGAAAGCGAGGCAGCAGATGTATCCTACAACGGAATGCAGGAGTAAAAGGTGATTGGTATGTCGATATTTAGCAAAAAGAAATTTAAGGAATCCGATTGTTGCCGCTATTGCAAAAACCTTTCTAAGAATGGCGAGGAATACTCCTGCAAGTACAGCAAAGGAGAATTTAAGCTTAGCGGAATATGCAAAAAATATATTTTCAATCCCTTTGCACCCAGAGTTCCCCGTGTCAGGAGTCTTGATACCACTATGTTTGACCCGCTTGATTTTAAAATTGACTGATGCATATATAAGGAGATAATTATGGAGCCTCAAAAAATAGAAAGCTTTAAAATTGACCATAACAAGCTTGAATGCGGAATTTATGTTTCACGAATTGACGGGGATATCGTCACATATGATTTGCGGACAAGAAAGCCTAATTGCGGCGACTATATGGATAATGCCACAATGCATTCTGTCGAGCATATGATAGCTACCTACATCCGCAGCTCATCTATTAAAGATGATGTTATATATTTCGGGCCTATGGGCTGTCAGACAGGGTTTTATCTTCTTGTAAGAAATGGGGACAACGAAGAAGTTCTCTCCGTTTTAAAGGACACCCTTAAAAAGGTTATATACCACGAGGGAGAGGTTTTCGGTGCATCACAGATAGAATGCGGAAATTATAAAAATCTTGATATTTCTCTTGCGAAGGAAGAATGCAGAAAATACCTTGATGTTTTGGAGGGTTATACACCCGATTTTAAGTATAAGGAGTAAAGAAATGATTGGTATTATCGGTGCGATGGACATTGAAATTGAACGAATAAATGCTCAAATGACAGATAAAAACGAAGAAATCGTAAGCGGAGTTTGCTACACCTCAGGCAAAATCGGAAAAACCGAGGTTGTTACGGCAATCTGCGGAATAGGTAAGGTTTTTGCCGCAATCTGTGCACAGACAATGATACTTAAGTATAACGTAAATCAAATCATAAACACAGGCGTTGCAGGTACACTTACAGACAAAGTTGGGGTACTCGGCACAGTTGTAGCAACGGCACTTGTTCAGCACGATATGGATACCACCTATTTCGGGGACCCGAAAGGTATGATATCAGGAATAAATATAGTTGAGTTTAAAACAGATGAAAAACTTTCTCAAACGCTTTGCGAAAATATTAGCGGCGATTATTTAAGAGGAGTTATTGCATCGGGAGATATGTTTGTTGCTGATGAGGAGAAAAAGAAGGACATTGCAACCACCTTTAACGCCGTAGCGTGCGAAATGGAAGGTGCTGCAATAGCTCACGTGTGCTATGTGAATAATATCCCCGTGTGCGTTGTGAGAAGTATATCAGACGGTGCAGACGGAGATAAACAGATGAGCTATGAGGAATTCAGAGAGGAAGCCGCAACAAAATCAGCACAGATAGTAATAAACACAATAAAAAGTATTTAGTACTGGGAATATAATAAAACAGGCTCGAAAGAGCCTGTTTTATTATATTCCCAGTATCTTTTCTGCATTTTTATGTGTTATAAGTTCCAAATCCTCGCAGGATAATCCGCTGGAGAGAAGATATTCAAAAGAATCCTTAGGACTTTGCCAAGGGCTGTCACTTCCAAAAAGGATTTTGACTGCCCCGTGGCGTGTTATCATATCACAAAAATTTTTCTTATCCAAAAAACCGCAAGTCATTGATGTATCCATATAAACATCTGTGCCAACCAAATATTTGTCAACCGCATCCCACATATGAAAGCCCCCGAAATGTGCGGCAATAATATTTTTGCAGCCTGTTTTGTCAAGAAGCTTTCTTAATTTTTCGGGAGTGCAGTGAACGGGCGGATTATATCCGTAGTCCTGCCCACTGTGAAAAATCACCCATAGTCCCAAGCTTTCGCACTTTTTTACAATTTCTTCTATGACAGGCTCATCAATATAAAATGTCTGAAATTCAGGGTGCATTTTTATGCCCTTGATGCCGACAGATGCAATATCTTCGAGAGTTTTTTCCCAATCTTCCTGCCTCGGATGAATACTGCCAAATGAAATAATACGTTTGTAATCTGTTATTTCTTTTGCAAAGGCATTTATACTCGAATGCTGCGTGGGCGAGGTTGCAATCGGCAGAACAACACTAATATCAACGCCCGATTCTTCCATCGACTGTAAAACCCCTGAAAGTGTGCCATCTGTCTGCGGCTCTAAGAGAAGCCTTCCGTGAGTGTTTATAATACCATTTTTCAGTGCCTCAATTGCACGTGCGGCAATTTTGTCGGGAAATAGGTGTGTGTGAAAATCAATTAACATAGTAGTCAGTCCCTTAATAAGTGAGTTTTTAAACGGAGGATGCAGAATTTTCTGCATCCTCTGTAATTATTATTAGCCTAATTTGTTTAAAGATTCAAGTACCTTTTCGTACATTTCTCTGTACTTAACGCCTTTTGCCTTTTCTTCTTCAATCAGCTTAGCAGGAGCCTTTTCCACGAAGCCCTTGTTAGAAAGCTTCTTTTCAACTCTGTCAATTTCTGCCTCAAGACGCTCTTTTTACTTTGTAAGACGTTCCTTTTCTTTTTCAGTGTGAATAAGCTCGTCCATGGGCATAAATATCTTTGCACCCTCAACAATTACGCTTACTGCTCCTTCGGGAACATTTTCTTCAGTGCTTGTTACAATTACGTCTTTTGCACCTGCAAGCTTTTCATAGAAGAGGGCACCGCTTTCAAAAAGCTCCTTATTATCAGTTACGATAATCATACTTGCTCTTCTTGACGGGGGAACATTCATTTCTGTTCTTATGTTACGCACGCTCTTGATAGCATCGCATATAACTGCCATTTTCTTTTCTTCTTCGGGGAAGTTAAGTGCATCTGTGTAGAGAGGCCACTGAGATGTCATTATTGTTTCTTCGCCTGTGGGAAGTGCACAGAAAATTTCCTCTGTAATGAAGGGCATAAAGGGATGAAGAAGCTTCAGAACGCCGCTTAATACATAGCAAAGAGTTCTTTCTGCATCAAGCTTACTCTGGGTATCTTCGCCGTAAAGACGAGGCTTTACAAGCTCAATATACCAGTCGCAGAATTCGTCCCAGATAAAGTCGTAAAGATTGCCGAGTGCTACGCCAAGCTCGAAATTGTCAAGATTTTCTGTAACGGATTTCACAATGCTGTTATAGCGGGAAATAATCCACTTATCCTCTGTATGAGGAGCCTTGGGAAGAGTACATTCCTGGGTCTCAAGATTCATAAGAACAAATCTTGCCGCATTCCAGATTTTGTTTGCGAAGTTACGGCTGGATTCAACTCTTTCCCAATAGAAACGCATATCGTTACCGGGTGCGTTACCTGTTGCAAGAGTAAAGCGGAGTGCGTCCGCACCGTACTTATCAATAACCTCAAGCGGGTCAATACCGTTGCCGAGAGATTTACTCATCTTTCTTCCCTGACTGTCACGCACTATGCCGTGAATGAATACATGGCGGAACGGCGGCTTTTTCATATGCTCGCAACCGCTGAATATCATTCTCGCAACCCAGAAGAATATAATGTCGTAACCTGTTACGAGAGTGCTTGTGGGATAGTAATATTTAAGTTCGGGAGTTTCATCGGGCCAGCCAAGTGTTGAGAAAGGCCACAGTGCAGATGAGAACCATGTATCGAGAACATCATCCTCCTGACGCATGGGAGCACCGCACTTGGGACAGGTGTCAACGTCAGTCTTGCTTACAATCATTTCGCCGCACTTGTCGCAGTAGAATGCAGGAATTCTGTGTCCCCACCAGAGCTGACGGGAAATACACCAGTCGGGTACGTTCTCCATCCAGTTTGTGTATGTCTTTGTGAAACGTTCGGGAACAAACTCAACCTCGCCGTCACGAACAACACGGAGAGCTTCTTCAGCAAGGGGCTTCATCTTAACAAACCACTGGTCGCTTGTGAGCGGCTCAACAGTAGTGCTGCAACGGTAGCAGGTACCTACGTTGTGGGTATAATCCTCTATCTTTATAAGTGCGCCGCACTCTTCAAGATCTTTTACAATCTGCTTTCTTGCTTCATAGCGGTCTAACCCTTCGTACTTACCGCCCTGAGCGTTGATGGAAGCATCGTCATTCATTACGTTGATGATAGGAAGGTTGTGACGAAGACCAACCTCAAAGTCGTTGGGGTCGTGAGCAGGTGTAATCTTAACTGCACCTGTTCCGAAATCCTTTTCAACATATTCGTCAGCAACAATGGGAATTTCTCTTCCAACAAGGGGAAGGATACAGGTCTTGCCAACAAGGTCCTGATATCTTTCATCTTCGGGATGAACTGCGATAGCTGTATCACCAAGGAGTGTTTCAGGACGTGTTGTAGCAATTTCGATATAGCGGTCAGAATCACTCATCTTGTAACGGATGTGCCAGAAATGACCGGGCTGCTCTGTATACTCAACCTCGGCATCGGAAAGTGCTGTTGCACAGCTGGGGCACCAGTTGATGATTTTGTTGCCCTTATAAATAAGTCCTTTTTCATAAAGGTTTACAAAAACCTCACGAACTGCTTTGGAGCAACCCTCATCCATTGTAAAACGCTCTCTCTCCCAGTCGCAGGAGCAGCCGAGCTTTTTAAGCTGATTTATGATACGGTCGCCGAATCTGTTTTTCCAGTCCCATACTCTTTCAAGGAATTTCTCACGGCCTAAGTCGTAACGTGTAAGACCCTCGTTAACACGGAGATTTTCCTCAACCTTAATCTGTGTTGCAATACCTGCGTGGTCTGTTCCGGGAATCCAGAGGGCAGAATAGCCCTGCATTCTCTTATAACGGATTAAAACGTCTTGAAGTGTTTCGTCAAGGGCGTGTCCCATATGAAGCTGTCCCGTTACATTGGGAGGAGGAATTACGATTGTATAAGGCTCCTTCTTACTGTCAGGTTCAGCGTGGAAATATCCGCCGTCAATCCACTTTTTATAAAGCTTGTCCTCAATTTCTGACGGATTATAGGTTTTTTCCAAGTTCTTCAATATATATCCATCCTTTCAAGATATTATTTACCAAAAATAAAAAGCAATGCTATTGATATAATAACAATTATAAGTGCGATGATTTTGATTTTTAATTCCGAAACGCCACTCTTTTCACAAATGGCTTTGGAAGAAAAATTGAGTGCCGCACCTGCTGCAGCTAAAGCAATAAATATTATCCCTTTAATACCCACAAAATCACCATCCTATACTATCAACTTATTTTATCATACAACAAAAAATATGTCTACCATTTTTTAGCGGTAAAAGCTGAAATTTCAAAAATAAGCCTGAAAATGAATAAAATTTTTGCTGCAAGGCAAAAATATAGGCATAAAAGGAGGCATAGTATGCATAGAAAACGTATTTATATCGCAATTGCCGCACTGATTCTTCTTCTGGCGATATGTGCAAATGCATTTGCCGTATCAAAAAGCGGGTCGCGTGGCGAAGAAGTAAGAAAAATACAGACGAAACTTAAAAACTGGGGCTACTACAACGGAAGTGTTGACGGCGTCTATGGCTGGCAGACGGAAAATGCCGTAAGGAGCTTTCAGAAAAAGAACGGACTTAAGGCAGACGGTATTGCAGGAACACAGACTCTTAACGCAATGGGTATTTTTTCAAGCAGCAATGCCTCCTCGTCTTCCTCAACCGCTTCGCCTAACGAGGCAAATGTAGAGCTTTTAGCAAGAGTAATCAACGGCGAAGCGAGGGGTGAGCCTTATGAGGGGCAGGTGGCAGTGGGTGCAGTTGTTCTTAACCGCGTAGACCACCCATCTTTCCCAAATTCCATCTCAGGCGTTGTTTATCAAAAGGGAGCATTTACCGCAGTAGATGACGGACAGATAAATGCACAGATGTATGCAAGCAGCCGCCGTGCCGCACGTGACGCATTAAACGGATGGGACCCCACAGGCGGAGCGATTTATTATTATAACCCCAAAACTGCAACAAATCAGTGGATAAGAACAAGGGAAGTCGTGTGTAC
>JAZLEL010000038.1:0-4540 GCA_045615265.1 Clostridia bacterium
TAAAATAGCTGCTGATGAAATGCGTGCTTTTGGACTGAAAGGCACCTATGTTATATATCTTATAGCCTTGTACAAACATCACGAGGGGATTACATCTGCAAATCTCAGTGAGATGTGTAACCGTGACAAGGCGGAGGTTTCTCGTGCTATAAAAGCGCTAGAAACAAAGGGGCTTGTTGTCCGCGAAAAAACTACTTTAAACGGCTACCGTGCAAAAATTACATTGACCGAGCAGGGCAGAGAAGCTACAAAAACCCTTAGAGAGCGAGTTAAGCTTGCCGTTGAAAAGGGCGGAGAAGGTCTTGAAGAAGAAGAAAAAGAAAATTTCTATTCGGCGCTTAAAATTATATCTGATAACCTAAAGAGAATAAGTAAATATGGTTTATAATAATAAATTTTACATATAAAGTAAAGGTGGTTGAAAAATATGGCTATTAAATATTATGATGTGCAGCCCTTCTCATCTCTCAGGGAGATGCTTGAGCTTGCAAAAAATGAATCAGGCGATAAGGTTGCCTATATGTTCAAAAACAAAAACAAGGAAGTATGCGAAAAAACATATTCAGAATTTTACGAGGACGTGTATTCGCTCGGCACTGCCCTTGCAGAAAAAGGCATCAGCAAAAAGCATGTTGCCTGCATAGGTGAAAACAGCTATATGTGGATTAACACATATCTTACAACGCTTCTTTCTGATAATGTGTTTGTCGGCATTGATAAGGAGCTTCCTCAGGCAGACTATCTTCATATTATGGAGGATAGCGATAGCGAGGTTATCTTCTATCAGGGAAAATATGAAGACACACTCCGCGAAAAGAGAGATGAGCTTTCGAAAGTTAAGTTTTTTGTAGGCTTTGACCGTGAAGAGCATGACGGGGATTTCCTTTCTTTTTCACTTCTTCTGGAAGAGGGAAGAAAGCTCTATAAAGACGGTAATACAAGCTATATCGATATGAAAAATGACTTTGAGGCTATGAAGATGCTCGTATATACATCAGGCACAACAGGACTTTCAAAGGGTGTTATGCTCAATGAAAAAAACCTCGTTTCCCTTGTTTATCACGGACTTCGTACTGCTACAATTTATACCAGATGCCTTTCAATTCTTCCCTATCATCATACATATGAAGCAGTTTGCGGTATCCTTGTAGGTATTCATCACAGAGTTACTCTTTGCATTAATGAAAGCCTTCGTATGATAGCAAAAAACCTCAATCTCTATAAACCGGATTATATGTATGTTGTTCCGGCAGTTGCACTGGCACTTCATAAGAATGTTCTTAAAAATGCTGAAAAGCAGGGTAAACTTAAACTTATGCTTACAATGATGAAAGTGAGCAACGCACTTCGTAAGGTTGGTATTGATCTTAGAAGAAAACTGTTCAAATCAGTTCACGAGGGCTTAGGCGGAAACCTTTTGGAGGTTGTATGCGGAGGTGCCCCCATTCCCGTTGATACGGCATATTTCTTTGATGCAATCGGCATTATGATCCTTAATGGTTACGGCATTACAGAATGTTCTCCCCTTGTAAGTGTAAACAGCCCCAAGGACAGCGACTACCGCACAGTTGGTTATCCTTTGCCTTGTCTTGAAGTTAAGGTTGATGAGCCTGACGAGGACGGAATCGGTGAAATCTGTGTTAAGGGCGACACCGTAATGCTTGGCTACTACAAGAAGCCCGAGCAGACTGCCGAAGTAATTGTTGACGGCTGGTTCCATACAGGTGACTACGGCTATGTAAATAAAAAAGGTCAAATTCTTATCACGGGAAGAAAGAAAAATATCATTGTTCTTGATAACGGCAAAAACATCTATCCCGAAGAAATTGAAAAATATATCTATATGCTTCCATATGTAAAGGATGCAGTAGTATATGATTCCACTGATGACGGAAAGGTAGTTCTCTGTGCGGAGATTTATCCCGATACTGAGCTTCTTGGAGATGCTGATATCAACAGTGATGTACACAATGTTCTTTCAGAGCTTCCCTCATATAAGCAGATAAATAAGATTGTCCTTCGTAACACAGAATTCCCCAAAAATGCATCTCAGAAAATTGTGAGAGGCAAAATCGAAAAGAAATAATAAGGAAGGCTATAACGAAATGAATTTCATTTCGTTATAGCCTTTTTATTTGATTTTGATTTAATGCTGTGCTATAATATCGTTTGTAGATGACTTACACTGACATACAACGAAGAAATGGAGATTGTTATGAAAATAAAAGGTGCTATTTTCGATATGGACGGAACGCTGATTGATTCTCTTATGCTTTGGGATATTTTATGGGAAGTATTCGGGAATAGATATTTAAGTGGCGAAGCCTTCAAGCCCGATATAGAAACTGACAAAGCGATAAGAACGATGCCCGTTTTAGAGGCTATGGAATACATACATAAAAGATGCAATATGGGCAAAAGCGGGGAAGAACTGTATAAAATAGCGACTGATACCTTCCGCAATTTCTATTCCAACGAGGTAAAGCTTAAAAAGGGTGTAAGAGAATTTTTGGATTATTGCTATGAAAACAATGTTAAAATGTGCCTTGCTACTGCAAATGATGAGGATTTGGTAAAGGTCGTTTTAAAACATTGTGATATAGAAAAATACTTTTCCAATCTTTTCTCATGTAAAGAAGTAGGGAAAGGGAAGGAAAGCCCCGATGTGTTTTTTCTGGCACTTGATTATCTGGGGACTCCTAAGGAGGAAACATGGGTTTTTGAGGATTCATTCGTTGCACTAAATACTGCGTCAAAAGCGGGATTTCCTACTGTGGGCGTGTATGATAAATATAGCTTCAGGCAGGATATTTTAAAAGAAAATTCCGATATCTATATAAGCGAAAATGAAGATGCATCAATCCTTATTTCCAAACTTAATGCAAAATAAAAAAGATGTAGTGCAAATACGCACTACATCTTTTTTATTCTTCGCCGTGTATATGTTGCTTTTCAAGCCATTCCTTTTTATATCCATCGGATATGGTTTCGTTTTTGAGAAATCTCAGCACTTCAGCCAGTTTGTCGGTAGAATATTCAACCATTGCACGTGCTATTCTTTCGTTCATTCCATCGTGCATATCGCCCTCGTACGAGTTTGGATAATTAGCCATCCATGCAAAGGGGGTGTTAATCCTCAGCTTTGAAAATTCGTCAAAGCGGTGTGTGGATTCGTAGCTTTCTTCGTATACCTTGTCAAGACGGACAGTTTCAGGGCGCACTCCGTACACCCAGCCTGTTTCAATGAAATCTGCATGGCCGAAACGTTTCTTCTCATCGTTGTAGGCTTGCAAAATCTTGCGATCCTCCGTTGTAAGATATTTATACCCCTCGTTAAGGAGCTTTTTAGGGGTCGCAAAATCCGAGCCTAAAGAATAGTCGAAAACACTGTAAGGCGTTTTTTCATAGAGTGTTCCTCTTGAAAAATAGGAAATCATTGACTGATTCCCCCCATGTCCGTTGTAGAGAAGTATCTTGTCAAAGCCGTTGCGGTAAATTTCACTGCATGTTTCTTTAAGTATTTGCAATCTGAGCTCAGGACTGAAAATGACCGTTCCCTGAAATTCTCCTGCGCCCGTTTTTTCGCCGAAGTACATCGTGGGAAAAACAAGGGCAGGCTCTTTTTCCGTTGCCAGCCTTGCAATTTCCGTTATATGAATAACATCTGTTCCCACAGGAAGGTGCTGTCCATGTTTTTCAAGACAGCCGACAGGTAAAATACATACACCGTTTGAAATTTCTACGGCTTTCTTAAATTCTTCTTCTCTCAGATTTTCCCATAACATAATATTGCTCCTAAAAATTGATTAATTTACGAATTACTTTCGTATTTAAACTTATTGACAAACAAAATGAAAGTTGATATAATTGCCTGTGGTGAAGAAAAAGGGCATATTTACCTTAATTCCTGACTCTTCAAAAGTGCGGAAATATCCGCAGAAACAGTGTCTGGAAGCTTGGATGAAACCGCCTTTTCTATTTCCTCGGTACGGAAGCTGATACCCGTCAGCGCGTCCTTTAACAAATCGGGAAGATTGTGGTCCATGGAATCGGTGAAAACCTGCAGGGTTTCGATTATTCCCTTTTTAACATCAAACTGAAGCGTAATACTTCCCCAGGGGAAAGTGCCATCGCAAGAAAATGTGAATCGGGGCGCAGGTGCGTATAGATATTCCCATGCAGAATATTCTTTTGAAAGAGCGGTGATTTTTTCATCGTTTTCTATCACAAACTGCTCGGACGGGAGATTATAGACCTCCTCAAACGCACTCAGCATATATTCCCTCATTTTGAGGATGGTAAGCTCGGGGGCAATTTCCGAAAGATTTATCACACGGGATTTTACTGATTTTACTCACTTTGCCTCAAGCTTACCCTTCGGCGGGGTAAGGTATTTTGTAAGCTTTTCCTTATCGGCATTTATAAGGATTGTTCCGTGGTGATAGGATTTCCCCTTTGAATTGTAAAAAGCGTTTCCCGAAAATTTTCTGCCATCGGCAAAGTCGGAGGCCAAGCGGTCTTAGGAAGACAAGCAAGTTGT
>JAZLEL010000039.1:0-17806 GCA_045615265.1 Clostridia bacterium
CCTGTTTTGCAAAATCCATAGAGTCACACACTAAAACTGCGCTGGCAAGCTTATCGTGCTCTGCCTGAGAAAGCAAATCTGCCGCAATAAAAGCAGGATTGGCACTTTTATCTGCCACTACAAGTATTTCGCTGGGACCTGCAATCATATCAATTGAAACCTTGCCGAAAACCTGTTTCTTTGCTTCTGCAACAAAGGCATTTCCGGGGCCCACAATTTTATCCACCTTGGGAATTGTTTCGGTGGCGTAGGCAAGTGCTGCAATAGCCTGTGCTCCGCCTGTTTTGAAGACCTTATCCACACCGCCGATTTTTGCCGCTGCTAAAATTGCAGGGTTAACCTTGCCCCCTTTTGCAGGAGTGGTTATCACAATTTCGCTGCAGCCAGCAAGCTTGGCAGGGATACAGTTCATAAGCACGCTTGAGGGATATGCCGCAGTACCGCCTGGCACATAAAGACCCGCCTTTTCTACGGGAATTATTTTCTGTCCTACTACTACGCCCTCTTCCTCGCTTATTATAAAGCTCTGGCGGATTTGTCTTTTGTGGAAGTTTTCAATGTTACGAGCTGCTTTTTTAAGAATTTCAATAAGCTCGGGGGAAACGGTTTCCATTGCTTCCTGATATTCTTCCTCTGTTACAAGTAAGTTTTCTGGTGCACCGCCGTCAAATTTGTCGGCATAAAAACTAAGTGCATCATCGCCGTTTTTTCTTACGTTTTCGATAATTTCGGAAACTGTTTTCTCGATAGAAGAAGTATCCTCAGTATCACGGGCAAAAATATCGTCTATACTGATTTCTTCATAATTATATGTCCTGATCATAGCCGTTCTCCTTACTTTTCAGCAACGTATGCTTCAATTGCAGCCGCAACTTTAGTTATTACATCGTTTTTAAACTTATAGCTGACCTTGTTGGAAATAAGGCGTGCACTTATCGGCACAACTGTTTCATATGGGCGAAGGTTATTTTCCTTTAGCGTCGTTCCCGTTTCCACTATATCAACAATAACATCTGAAAGCCCCAATATCGGAGCTATTTCAATAGAGCCATTCAGTTTAATTATATCAATTTCACGGCTCAGCGTGCTGTAATACTTCTTTGTTATATTGGGGAATTTTGTCGCAACACGCAAGGTGCGTGCAGGGTTATCAAAAAAGTCCTCTTTTGCGGCAACTGCCATACGGCATTTTCCCATCTGAAGGTCGCACAGCTCATAAACGTCAGGATTGTATTCAAGAAGAATATCCTTACCCGCTACACCGATATCAGCTGCACCACGTTCTACATAAATGGCAACATCGGAAGGCTTTACCCAAAAATATCTTACACCTTTTTCTTCGTTTTCAAAAATCAGCTTGCGGTTATTTTCGTGTATTGACGGGCAGCCAAAGCCAGCTTTTTCAAATATATCATAAACCTTTTCGCCCAATCTTCCCTTGGGAAGTGCGATGTTAAGCAGTTTATCCATTTACGATTTCGCCACCTTTCAATACCTTAAGAAGCTCTTTATAGCGTAGTGCACCGCTGTTTTTCTTCTGAATGTTTACGGTCTTTCCCTGTGCTTTTAAACTGTCTGCCGCCTTTTTTACATCACTGTAAGAAGCCGTATCCTCATAAATCAAAAGCACGTCACAATCATATTCCTTATTGTCGTCATCAATTCTTTCAAGCATATCGGAATATACGGCAAAGCCGATTGCACCGCCTGATTTACCCATTCCTTTGAGAAGGTTATCATATCTGCCGCCTGCAAGAACACTCTTTGAAAGCTTGTCTACATATCCGCGGAAAACAACGCCGTTATAATACTTTGTATCTCCTATAATTGAAAAGTCTATATAAAGATTATCTGCCATTGAACAAGCGGAAAGAGCCTTTATTATTCTTTTAAGCTCAGCGGCAGAATCCATCATCTCACGGTTGATGCAAAGCTTTTCAATAGAATCAATCACATCTGTTGCCTTGCCCGAAATTTCGCAAAGACTTACTGCAACATCTGCTATTGCACTTCCTATTCCGTTTTCCTCGCAAAGAGTCCTTAGTGCAAAACTGTTTTTGTCGGAGAAAAGAGATATTATACTTTTTTCCACATCGGAAGAAACTCCCGCTGCACCGAGAAGCCCCTTTATAATACCTACGGAGGAGATGTCGAGAATATAGTTCCTGCTTATTTTTTCAAGGCTCTTTATTGCTAGGGAAATTACCTCACATTCATCAATCTCGGTAATTTCGCCCATACATTCTATACCTGACTGCATAATCTCCTTAATCTCGTGAGTCGCCTTGTCAGGCCTATAAACATTTTCATTATAATAAACTTTGCTGACACTGCCCTCGGCTTTTTTATAATTCTTTATAATAGAAAGAGTCACGTCAGGCTTGAGTGCAAGCAGTCTTCCGCTTAAATCCGTAAAGGTTACGATATTTCCGCTGCCCACAAAATTCTTGTTGCGGACATACATATCGTACTCCTCAAATCTGCTCATCTTGAAAGGTGTGTAACCGCTTTCGTGATAGAGAGAACGAAGTGCAAACGTAATCCTTTCTTCAGTTTTTAATATGTTGTCGTTAAGTGTCATTTTGGTTCATTCCTTTTATTCGGGACAGTTCCCGTTTTGTTCACTTTAGCATTTTACCACGGTAAAGCGGTAAAGTCAACCCCATTTTTACAAATATCCGTATAATTTTAGCATAAAAAAGGGCTTTTATCAAGTTTTTTCACAAACAAAAGCAAGGAATCCGCATTTGCAGGCTCCTTGCTTTTATATTTTTTAGGCTTAAATCAGTTCTCTACATTATAATAGGTTGCATCTGCTTACCCTCAATTGCACTTTCCACCGCAGGAATGAGATATTCCCACTTTGCAACCAAAGAATTATTTTTGTCGTGCGGGTCATCCTGTCCAAAAGGTACAAAAAATATATTCTTTGTATTTAAGAGAGTTCCTATGTTTCTTGCAGAAGCACTAAGGCCGTCATTTGTCGAGGGTGCAATTATAACAGGTCTGTTATTTCTTAATATTGCCTTAGCCGCAAGCGGCACGCACCCATCATAAATTCCGTTTGCAAGCTTTCCCAGTGTGTTTCCTGTACAAGGTGCGATCACAAGAGCATCTATGAGCTTTTTAGGGCCGATAGGCTCTGCCGCCGTAACACTTGCAATAATTTTTCTGCCGCATATATCCTCAATTTCATTTATATAATCTTTGCATTTACCAAAGCGTGTGTCGGTAGAATAAACCGTCTCGCTCATGATGGGGAATATATCATAGCCCGATTCCTTGGCTTTTTTCAGAATATCGGTTACTTTCCTCATTGTGCAAAACGAACCGGTAAATGCAAATCCCAACCGAATATTCGTCGCATCCATATATTATTCACCTAACTCACCTAATATATTGCAGATGGTTTCTTTTATGATATTTCCCGCTGTGACAGGTGCTACCTTACCCGGAAGTCCCAACGCCCAAATAACCTTAACTCCCAAATCACGTGCTGCCTCCATATCCACACCGCCGGGTTTTGATGCCAGATCAACAATGAGTGTATCCTTTGCTTCCAGAAGCTCTTTGCGGTTTATCACACATTGCGGGACGGTGTTGAACACTATATCCGCCTCGCCCATACACTCTCCAAGATAATTAAAATCAACTGCGTGCAAGCCCATTACACGTGCTTCTGCACGTGCTGAAACCTTTCTTGCACAAACAGTTACATTTGCCCCCATATCCCTAAGCGTTGTCGCAAGGGGACGGGCAACCTTACCAAAACCCGTTATCACAACATTGGAACCGAAAACCGTTATCGGCAATTCCTCCATAGCAATCTGCACCGCACCCTCGCAGGTGGGGACAGCATTTAAAATTTCAAGCTCCTTACGCATGAAGTAATCAATCCATTTAACACCGAAAACATCGGCTACTGCCTTTGTGGCAGATGACATTTTGCCTGCAAGCAGAAGCTTGTTTTTTCCCATTATTCTGAATAAGTCCTTAAGAAGCACTCCCTCCGAAAGATTCGGGGCATCGACAGTTTTGTCGTCACGGCTGCACGGCAGTCCCAAAACAACTGCATCGCACTCCTCTACCGCAGTTTTAAGCGGCTCGCCGCCCTCGAAAATTTTTACCTTAAATCCGTCTTGCTCTAAGCTCTGTGCCAGATAATTTATGCGAGAATCTCCACCGATAATCAGTATTCTTGTTATATTCATAATGAAAACACCTCTCTATATATTATTACAGAGAGGCGTGAAATGTTAAAATTTTAATGGTTATCTGAGCGACCAACGCCAGATGTTTCTGTATGGTGCATTCACAGTCGGCATAAGCTTTCCCATAACATTTTCGCTTGTCAGGAGAGTCTTAGAGCAAAAGAGTAGTCCGCACACCGGCTGCTCACGCAGAAATACCTCCTCAAAGTTAAACACTGCATCACTCATAGCATCCTGTCCTGAAGCAGAGCACAATCCGCTTAATGCAAGCTGCATATAATCACCGCTGTACCCGTAATTATTAAGCACGCCATCTCCTGACAAAAGTGCTTCAAAATCATAGAGATTCTGAAAGCGTACGCCTGCCAAATAGGCATCAAAATTACCGCTTTTTATTCTTGCGAGGTAGTCTTCAAAGGGAAGCTTTATCACATTTACTTCTATACCCGCTGCAAAAAGCTGCTGCATTATAATCTCAGCCGTGCTGACACGTTTTGAATTTTCTTCATTTACAATCAGGTCAAAGGACATCTTTTTGTTATCAGCATCTTTAAGAAGTCTTGTACCTTCATCAAGAGTATATCCTTCAAGGAATAGCATTTCCCTTGCATTTGCAAGACTGTACTGGGAAAGCAGCGATGATTCTGCCACGTCCTCTGTTGCGGGGTGTATGGGAGAATCCGCCGCCATAGCACTTCCTCCGTAGCAGTTTTCCACTATATCACTGCGGTCAATAGCAGATGAAACCGCATTACGCACAGCCTGTGAGGAAAATATCTTCCTTTTATGATTCATTGCCATATATTCGTATTCCGTTGACGGATAGATGGTTGTTCTTGTGTTAGCCTTGGGCGTAGAATTTTCTATATCAAACACGCCGTCTGTAACCGCATTTATAAGACCTGTATTAAATGCAGTTGTCGCCGCATTGTCATCACGGATTATATTGACACTGACTTTTCCGCAGGAAGCCTCACCACCGTGCCATTTCTTATTATCCTCAAATTCAAGTGTTGTAGCGGGGGTGTATTTACTAAAGCTGTACGGACCTGTACCTATAATATCGGTATCAAGCTTGTCATTATGTGCAGCTACTATCGGGAAGGTAAGGGAATATCCAATCTGTCCGTAAGGACGGCTGAGCCTGAGCCTTAATGAAAGAGGGTCAATTGCCTCTGCCGATTCGATATATTTTACACATTCAAAATATTCCCAGCTTGTATTTTCCTTGATAAGATTTATCGTGTGAATTACATCGCCGCTGGTAAATTTTATTCCGTCATGCCAAAGGACAGAGTCCTTCAATATTATAATGGCAGACATACAGTCGTCTGATACATCAATGCTTTGTGCCAGAACGCCCTTTGGAGTTATTTTGTCATCTATTGAAAAGAGGGGTTCATAACAAAGTGAAAACGCATCACGCACACTGTGATGTGTCACAGAAAGGGGGTTAAAGGAGCTGATTTCCCGCATTTGAAGCGTTATGGTCTTATTTTTTCCTTTGTCATCATTTTCATTTGTTCCGCCTCTGCCGCAGGCGGTAAACAAAAGCACTGCCGCCGCTATTGCCGCAAGATATCTGTGTGTAAGCTTTGCCAAAAAAATCATTCCTTCATACAAATTATTCCGCCCAGAGTACCGCTTTTTCCGCCCTGTCCTCTGTGAGAGAAAAACAGGTCGTTATTACACCTTGTGCATATGCCCGAAACTGAAATATTTTCCGCAGGAACACCTGCATCTGAAACCATATCCGCATTTACCTCGGGAAGGTCAAGCATATATTTTCCTCCGCCCCTGGCAGCATAATGTTTCTCTTTAAATTGTTCCGCTACGTCCTGGCTGACCTCATAGCAGCATTTTCCTATCGCGGGACCTATTGCAACATATATATTCTCCGCCTTTGCTCCAAGTGCTTTAAGTCTTTGAACTGTTTTTGCGGCAATTTTCATTGCACTGCCCCTCCAGCCGGAATGAACAGCCGCCACCGCCTCTATATCAGCGGCATACATTAAAATTGGTACGCAATCAGCACTGTAACAAAGAAGAGGAACGTTTTTTTCAAGAGTTATACACGCATCTACCCCCTTATTCCACGGGAAATGCACACCAATTCCGATATTTCCTTTATCTATTATTTCTATATTATCTGTATGCTCCTGCTTTGTTGATGAAAGTCTTTCTATCTGAAGTCCCAGGCTATGGCACAAAATTTCCTCGTTTTTATGCACCGAGTCTATATCATCACCTCTGAAGGGGCTGAGAGAAAGACTCTCATACTCGCCTACGCTGACACCGCCCTGCCTTGTGGTAAAGCCGTGGATTAAATTCTCAAATTTACACAGCACACTGCTTTGTTGCAGAGAAATACTTCCTATCTTCCTGATTTGCATATTCTTATAATCTCCTCTGCCTTGCCTGTCTTTTCGTCAAGCTTAATTACTACCGCACATAACTGACCTTTTCCCTCCGCCACCTTAAAGGGCGGCTTTTTTATATCGGGGGGCAGTATAAAACGGGCAATCGATGCGTCCTTATCAAGACCTAAGACGCTATTTACTGCACCGGTTCTTCCTACATCGGTAATATATGCACTGCCCTGTGGCAAAATGCGTTCATCAGCCGTCTGTATATGAGTATGAGTGCCTAAGACTGCACTTACTCTGCCATCAAGGTAGTATCCCAGTGCTTCTTTTTCGCTGGTAGCTTCTGCATGGAAATCGATTATTATATTGGGTGTTTTTTCTTTTGCCTTCTTTATAAGCTCGTCTGCCGTAAAAAATGCAGATTCGTTGTTTTCATCAATAAAAATTTTCCCGATAAGGTTTATTATCGCAATCTTCGCTCCGCCTATATTTATTATTGCCATACCCTCGCCGGGATTTTCGCCTGCAAGATTTGCAGGACGCACAATATTTTCTCCTTCATTTATAAGGGAAATTATTTCCTTTTTTGAAAAGGTGTGATTTCCCATAGTAAAAAAGTCTATACCCGCACGGCAAAGCTCCTCGTAGCCGCGTCTGTTCATTCCAAGACCGCCCGAAGCGTTTTCTCCGTTTGCAATGGTAAAGTCAATATTATATTCGTCTTTAATTTCGGGAAGAAGCTCGAACACGGCATCTCTGCCGCATCTTCCCATAATATCTCCAATAAACAGTATATTCATAAAATTTCCTTCCTAAAGGGAAAACAAAAGGGCATTTTGCAAATGCCCTTTTTGTTTGTTTAATTAATGCAAGTGATTTTGCAAACAGAAAATGTTGCAGAGGAAACGAACTGAACCCGAAGGTGTACAAAACACACGCTTTTTATGTTCTGCGCATTTTATGGAAGCAAAATTTATTTAGCGTAGTCTGTTGTACGTGTTTCACGGATAAGATTAATCTTAATCTGACCGGGATATTCAAGCTCGCTTTCAATTTTCTTAACAATTTCTCTTGCTACAAATTCCATATCACCGTCACCGATTTCCTCGGGTTTAACCATAATACGGATTTCACGGCCTGCCTGGATTGCATATGATTTCTCGACACCTGCAAAAGAGGTCGCAATTTCTTCAAGCTGCTGGAGCCTCTTTATGTAAGCTTCGATATTTTCACGTCTTGCACCGGGGCGTGCCGCACTTATAGCATCGGCTGCCTGAACAAGACACGCAATAATTGTCTTTGCCTCTACATCACCGTGATGTGCCTCTATCGCATGGATAACTTCCTTGTTTTCGTTATATTTTCTTGCAATATCAACACCAATGGAAATATGGCTTCCTTCAATTTCATGGTCAACCGCCTTACCGATATCATGGAGAAGTCCGGCTCTCTTTGCGGTTGCAACATCCACTCCAAGCTCGCCTGCCATAATACCTGCAACGTGTGAAACCTCGATAGAATGTTTAAGAACATTCTGTCCGTAGCTTGTTCTGAACTTAAGCTTACCCAAAAGCTTGATAATTTCGGGATGAAGCCCGTGTACACCCGTATCGAATGTCGCCTGCTCACCCTCCTGCTTAATTGTAGCGTCAACTTCTTTTCTGGCTCTTTCCACCATTTCCTCAATTCTTGAGGGGTGGATACGACCGTCAACAATCAGTTTTTCAAGTGCAACACGAGCAACCTCACGGCGGATAGGATCAAATCCGGAAAGGATAACCGCCTCGGGAGTATCGTCTATTATAAGGTCAATACCCGTAAGTGTTTCAAGTGTTCTGATGTTTCTACCTTCACGGCCGATTATTCTTCCCTTCATTTCATCGTTGGGAAGTGAAACAACTGATACAGTTGTTTCTGCAACATGGTCTGCTGCACAACGCTGAATTCCCGCACTGATAATATTTTTCGCACGTTTGTCAGCTTCTTCTTTAGCCTGTGTTTCAATTTCCTTAATCATAATTGCAGCTTCGTGACGAACCTCGTCCTCAACATTTTTAAGCAAATATTCCTTCGCCTCCTCGGCGGTAAGACCGGAAAGACGTTCAAGAATTTCAATCTGTGCCTTATGAATGCCTGCAATTTTTTCTTTCTCCTCATCGGCTTCCTTGATTTTTCTGTTTAAGGTTTCGTCCTTTTTCTCCATGGACTCAGCCTTTCTATCAAGAGCCTCTTCCTTTTGCTGTAATCTGCGTTCCTGCCTGGATATTTCGCCACGGCGTTCTTTGAGCTCTTTTTCAGCCTCGTTACGATTTTTAATTATCTCTTCTTTAGCGCTGAGAAGTGATTCACGCTTCTTGTTCTCAGCTGTTTTAATAGCTTCATCAACAAGTCTTTTCGCTTCTGCCTCAGCACTGCCGATTTCAGCCTCGGCAATTCTTTTTCTGTGAGAAACACCTAAGCGAAAACAAATCGCACCGGAGATGACTGCAAGAACTACTGCAATTACAGCAGCAATGGCAATGTCAATTGTCATTGTTACACCTCCTTATATATATTAAGTGGTATAAATACGGTCAGAAACACTATATAGAGTATCTCATACCTAAAAAACCACACATATATTATATAGGTATTTATAATGACTGTCAAGAAATTTTCTCCCGTTTTACTTTTTTTTTGCCCAAAGCAGAAATATTTTAAAACTTTTGAAAAAAATAGTTGCATTCTAAAAAAACCTGTGTTATAATAGCATTCGCTGAATTAGTATTTAATTTTTAATATATCTCATTTTTTGGAAAGAGGTGAATGTCGTGAGAGAAGGTATCCATCCCGACTATAAGCAGACTGTTATAAAGTGTGCTTGCGGCAATGTAATTGAAACAGGTTCTACAAAGGAAAACATTTTCGTTGAAATTTGTTCTAAGTGCCATCCTTTCTTTACAGGAAAGCAGAAGCTTGTTGACACAGGCGGTCGTGTTGAAAAATTCAGAAAGAAGTTCAATATGGACAAATAAAAAAACAGCCTTTACAGGCTGTTTTTTTATTTGCTTTTCCCCCTCAGCATGGCAAACAATCAAAGGCTTTTTAAGAACATTTTAGTAAATTGTAAAACAAACTTGACATTTTGAAAGCCCTACGATATAATCAAAAATGTAAAGTAAACTTTACTATTATGGAGGTGATTGTTTGAACAACAAGATAAGAGATTTGCGTAAGGAAAACAAAGTAACACAAGATGATTTGGCTGGGGCGGTAGGCGTAACCCGTCAGACAATCATATCACTTGAAAACGGAAAATATAATGCATCACTGCAGCTTGCTTATAATATCTCAAAGTATTTTGGTATGCAGATTGAAGATATTTTTATTTTTGAGGAGGATTAACTATGGATTTCAAAAAGAAGCTTAAATCAAGGCTTAATATTGCTATTATTTATATAGCACTTGGAATTATGATGATTGCAGCAACATTTATAACTAAGACGGACAATGATTTTATTTCTTCATTTGGTTTTGCGATGGTGTTAATGGGGCTTGTCCGTATCAGGAATTACCGTATGATTACCAAAGATGAAGACACAATCAGAAAACAACAGATAATTGAAACAGATGAAAGAAATATTTCAATTATTCATAAGGCAAAAAGTACTGCATTTTCAATATATACTTTTCTTTCGGGCATAGCAGTAATTATTCTGTCATTTCTTACAATGCACGAGGAAGCAAAATCGCTTGCCCTTTCGGTACTTCTGCTAGTTGCAATTTATTGGATTTGTTATTTTATATATCACAAAAAGTTATAAATATATTAACATTTATTATTCTTGATTTCACTTATAAAATGTGGTAAAATAAAATGAATTGTTGTACGGTGCTTTTTTCGTTGTATACCGACAGAAAAAAGCGACCATAATTTTTAAATAAGAAATAAGTCGTAATTTCCACAAGGAGGAGAAGATATGGCAGGATTATTGGATAAGCTCTTCGGCACATATTCGCAAAGAGCATTAAATAAAATACAACCCATAGTTGACGCTGTTCTTTCCTATGAGGAAGAATATAAAAAGCTCACTGACAGCGAGCTTAAGGAAAAAACCTTTCAGTTTAAAGAAAGACTAAAAAACGGCGAAACGCTTGACGATATTCTTCCCGAAGCTTTCGCAACGGTAAGAGAGGCTTCGTGGAGAGTTCTTGAAATGCGTCACTTCCCTGTTCAGATTATAGGCGGTATCGTTCTTCATCAGGGAAGAATTGCCGAAATGAAAACAGGTGAAGGAAAGACGCTTGTTGCAACGCTCCCTGCATATCTTAATGCGCTTACAGGCGAGGGTGTACACATCGTAACAGTAAACGACTATCTTGCCCGCCGTGACAGTGAGTGGATGGGAAAGCTTTACAGATTTTTAGGACTTAGTGTAGGTCTTAATGTAAGCCAGATGTCCCCTGAAGAAAAAAAGGAAGCATACAATGCAGATATCACCTACGGAACGAATAATGAGATGGGCTTTGATTATCTGCGTGATAATATGGTTATATATAAGGAAGAAATGGTCCAGCGTGGTCACGTATTTGCAATCGTGGACGAGGTTGACTCCATTTTAATTGATGAGGCACGTACCCCCCTCATCATAAGCGGTGCAGGGGAAGATTCCACACAGCTTTACACAATAGTTGACAAATTCGTGCGTACACTTACTTCTCGAAAATTCAAAGAGCTTGACTCCAAAGAGGAGAACGACTTTGAAGATGCAGATTATGTAATCGATGAAAAGGCAAGAAGTGTTAACCTGACACAAAGGGGTATAGAAAAGGCAGAAAGCTATTTTAATATAGAAAACCTTTCAGACCCTGAAAATATGACACTCTCGCACCATATCAATCAGGCTATGCGTGCTCACGGAACAATGCACCGTGATGTAAATTACGTTGTAAAAGACGGCGAGGTTCTTATTGTAGACGAATTTACAGGCCGTATTATGATAGGAAGAAGATACAGCGACGGACTTCATCAAGCTATCGAGGCAAAGGAAAACGTAAAGGTTGAGAGAGAAAACAGAACTCTTGCAACGATTACGTTCCAGAATTATTTCCGACTTTATAAAAAGCTAAGCGGTATGACAGGTACTGCAAAGACAGAAGAGGAAGAATTTCGCAAGATATATGCTCTTGACGTTATAGAAATTCCCACAAATAAACCGCTTGCAAGATATGACGAAAACGACCAGATATTCTTAAACCACCGCGGAAAGATAAAGGCAATTGCCGATGAAATAGAACGTGTTCATCGTACAGGTCAGCCTATATTGGTGGGTACTATCACTATCGACAAGTCAGAGGAGCTTAGCAAGGTTCTCAAGGCACGCGGTATAAAGCATCAGGTCCTTAATGCGAAGCATCACGATAAGGAAGCACTTATCGTTGCACAGGCAGGTAAGAAGGGTGCAGTTACAATCGCTACAAATATGGCAGGCCGTGGTACAGATATTATGCTGGGAGGAAATGCGGAATATCTGGCAAAAACGGAGATGGAAAAGCTCGGCTACGATGACAGACTTATTTCCGAAGCAACAGGTTATGCCGATACTGACGATGCTGAAATTTTGGAGGCACGTGATAAATTCGCTTCTCTTTACCAGAAGCACAAGGCGGAAATTGAGGCTGAAGCACAGGAAGTAAGAGAGCTTGGCGGTCTTTATATCATGGGAACAGAGCGTCATGAATCACGCCGTATTGACAATCAGCTCAGAGGACGAAGCGGTCGACAGGGTGACCCAGGAAAATCACGTTTCTTCCTCGGTCTTGACGATGATTTGATGAGACTGTTCGGCGGAGAAAAAATTGAGAGGATGATTTCTACTCTTAAGATTCCCGAGGATGAGCCTATTGAACAGGGACTTCTCACCAGCGTAATTGAAAGCTCTCAAAGGAAGGTCGAGGGCAAAAACTTCTCTGCAAGAGAATATGTGCTTCAATATGACAACGTTATGAATGAGCAGCGTAACCTTATTTACAGCCAACGCCGCAAGGTGCTTAACGGTGAAGATATCAGCGGCTCAATTCTGAAAATGATTGACGATATCATAGATAATGCAATGAGTACCTACGCATCCGCACAATATCCAGATGACTGGAATATGGCAGGGCTTATAAATTACCTCGAATCCATATTCTTCTCAAAAGGTACACTTGATTTTGACAAGCGTGACTTCAACACACTTGACGCTAAAACCGTAAGAGAAGAGGTTCGCAAAAAAGCACTTGAGGCTTATGAAAAACAAAGTGAGCCTTTCGGGGATTCAATGCGAGAGGTTGAAAGAGTAATACTTCTTCGCAGTGTTGACCGCCGTTGGATGGATCATATTGACGATATGGATCAGCTCAAGAACGGAATAACCCTGCGTGCATACGGACAGCATGACCCTGTTATGGAATACAAGTTCCAGGGTATGGATATGTTTGAGGAAATGAATGCACTTATATGCGAGGACACTATAAGAAATCTTTTCCACGTAAAAGTGCAGGCACCTATCCAGAGGGAAAAAGTGGCAGAGCCTACGGTTGCTTCCCACGGCGATGGCAGTGATACAAAAAAGCCGATAAGGAAGAGTGCCGAAGAAAAAGTCGGCAGAAACGACCCCTGTCCCTGCGGAAGTGGTAAGAAATACAAAAACTGCTGCATGAACAACGGCTGACAAGGTCAGCCTTTCAAAGCGAAAAGTTTCTGACGAAAATGTTTCGCTTTGAGAAAAGGGCTTTCGCTCACGCACCGCTCACCGCGGTAGCCCTTGCAAGGAGTCAAAGCCGAGGTACACGCCCCAGTTTTTGACAGATTCTATGTTAAGGGGTATCCCCTTAACAATCCCTTTATTTGCGTTCTTTGAAAGGATTGATAATAAATGATAGTTGAATATGAACAGATACGTCTTGACCTTGTTCAGATGGAAAAGCCGATTGACGAGCTTGGAATAGCACTTGATATTGACGGAGCACGTGATACGATATCAAAACTCGAGAAAGAAACTCTGGAGCCTGATTTTTACAACGATATTAAAAACAGCCAGAAGGTTCTGCAAAAAATCAAGGAGCAAACCACAAAAATAGAAAGATACGAAGCACTTAAAACCGATTGGGAGGATATGTCCACCCTTGTAGAGCTTGCAATAGCCGAAGATGATGAAAGCCTTTTGGAAGAAATTCAGACAGGTTTTAATGCTCTTTCCGAAAGCATTGAGAATATGAAGCTTGAAACACTTCTTTCAGGTCCTTATGATAAGAGCAATGCCATCATTACTCTCCATGCAGGCGCAGGCGGAACGGAGGCACAGGACTGGTGCCAGATGCTTTACAGAATGTATCAGATGTGGGCAGAAGCAAGAGGGTATAAGGTTTCCGTACTTGATATTCTTGACGGCGATGAGGCAGGTCTTAAGGGGGCAAGTATCCTTCTTGAGGGACTTAATGCATACGGATTTGCAAAGTGCGAAAAAGGCATCCACCGCTTAGTCAGAATTTCCCCATTTGATTCAGCAGGGCGCCGTCATACCTCATTTGCATCGGTTGAGGTTATGCCTGATATTGAAGACGATATTGAAATCAACATCAATCCCGATGACCTTAGAATAGATACTTACCGTGCGAGCGGTGCGGGCGGACAGCACGTAAATAAAACAAGCTCTGCTATACGCATCACACATATTCCCACAGGTGTTGTTGTCGCGTGCCAGAACGAACGCAGCCAGTTCCAGAACAAGGATACTGCAATGAAAATGCTCAAAGCTAAACTTATGGAGCTTGCTGAGGCTGAACAGAAGGAAAAAATCGAGGATATTAAAGGCGTGCAAAAGGAAATTGCATGGGGCAGCCAGATTCGTTCCTATGTTTTCCATCCCTATAATATGGTTAAGGACCACCGTACCAATTACGAAGTTGGTAACATCGGTTCAGTAATGGACGGAAACCTTGACGGCTTTATTAATGACTATCTCCGAAAAGCAAGTCTGGGACAGTTGAATTTAAAATAACATAAAAGGGGGTGTAAAAAAACCGAGTTTTTTACACCCCCTTTTTTTGGGGATAGGAAAAAATGATTCAGAACGGACAAACTGAACCACGGCTTTCCGTGGGTTACCCGAAGCTGTACAAAGGTACAGCGAGAGGTGAAGTTTGTTCGTAGCAAAAAGGCTTAAAAAACAGAAAAATCGAATAAACTGAGATTTTTCAACCAATTTAATACAATTTCACAACTATAAGCTGTCCATATTCTGTATTATCATCGCCTTTTTGCGTTCTGGACTTTTTTACATCCCCCTTTATTTTTCAAATATTTTTGTTTTCTTAAGTGCCTTGCCAAGAATTCCTCCAAAAACAACGCAGGAAATAAATTCTCCTATAAATATTGTAACAAAGAGGAACAGATACCCATTATTAACCCCATATGCAAACTTCAGCACAAACGGAATCATAAGAGTATTCGCCGCAACAGGCGAAAGAATGGCAAGTGCCTTGTTCTTCCTCAGGTAATATGTACCCATCGCCCCCAAAAGAGTGGCGATAGCACCAAACAAAATATCCCAAATAGCCGTCCCTGTAAGAAGGTTTGCAACAAGACAACCTGTAAAAAGTCCCGGCACTGCAGCAAAGGTGAATATAGGAAGTATCGTAAGTGCCTCCGATATTCTAAGCTGAATAGCTCCGCTTGCAAGTCCCATTGCCGCACTAAGATACGTAAGCACCACATAGAGTGCTGCGATAAGTGCACTTTGTGTAAAAAAACGTGTTTCCCTGTTCATTTTTTCTCTCCTTAGTTTTGATTTGCAAAGTCACGCTTTGCGACGAGGATGGTTACGAACTCGTCATAATTTATATCATACTCCTGTTTTAGTGCCCTCGTCAAGTACAAATGTGAATTTTGTAAATTTTCCAAGCTCGCTTTCGGCAAAAACCTCTCCGCCGTGCTGAGTAATTATTGTTTTTACAATGTGAAGTCCCAAGCCCACGCCTTTTTTGTCATTGCTCCTGCTTTTATCGGTTTTATAAAAACGCTCCCATATATGGCGGAGGTCTTCTTCTGAAATTCCTTCTCCGTTGTTTAAAATGCTTACATAAACTTTTTTGTTCTTATTCTCGGTAGACACTGATATATTGCCGTATTCGGGGGTGAATTTTATTGCATTATCGATAATGTTAATAATAACTCTTTTTATCGAATCCCTGTCTGCAAGGGCAATGCATTCCTTACCCTCAAGGTTTAAATTAACGCTGATTTTCTTTTCGGTAAGCTGCTGCTCATACGCAAACATAGATTCTGCCACAAGACGGTTCATATCAACATTTTTCTTTTCTATTTTGATTTTCCCCTGTTCCAGACGTGACGCCTCCAAAAGGTCATTTACCAGTCTGCTCAGACGCTTTACCTCCTCCAAAACGGTGGCAAGATATCTGTTTCTGTCCTTTTCGGGAATTGTTCCGTCTAAAACGCCCTCCACAAATCCGCTTATGGTTGTCATGGGTGTCCTTAGTTCATGGGAAACGTCAGAAATAAAGGAGGAACGCATATTTTCCAGTTCTGACAAAGCCTGCGACATCGAGTTAAAGCTTTGTGCAAGCTGGCCTACCTCATCTGAAGATGTGATGGGGATACGTTCATTAAAATTCCCCGCTGCTATGCTTTTTGCTGCTGTACGCATTCTTTTAAGGGGCTTTATTATCTGTCTGGTAATAACAAAGGACACTATAAATGCCACTATCCACGCAATAAGCTGTGCCACGAAAATAATTGCAACAAGCCTGTTTTGAATATAACGAACCTGCGGCATCGGCTTTAACGCTATTGCAGCACCAAGAAAACGGGTTTTATTTGAAACCATATCATACTTTTGTATCGGAGCTATTGCTACAAGCGTCTGCTCCGAGAACACACCGCCCTTTTGGTGCAGCTGCACAACAGAGTTTCCTTCCTTTGCACGCTTTATAAAATCTTCGTTTATTTTTTTTAAGTTGACACCAGAGAGGTTTTTGGGAGAAGCAATAACCTCCCCATCTGCATTAGTGACGAGGATAATGCTTTGCCCGCCCGCAAATTCAATACCGTTGCGGAAAAATTCCCATGTTTCCTCATTCCCCGAAATGTCGGCAATCTGAGACGTCAATACGGCAACACGGCCTGCGTCCTGCAAAATCGCCTCTTTATTATTTGAAACGAAAAATTCGCCAATCATAATAAAGATTGTCGGGATAATAATAAGAAGAACTGTCAGGGTAACTACTATTTGCGTAAAAAATATTTTAGAGAAAATTGACTTACGCACTTACTTCACCTCAAATTTATATCCTACGCTCCACACGGTTTTGAGTTGCCAATTATCACTCAAACCCTCGATTTTTTCACGGATACGCTTAATATGAACATCTACCGTTCTGGAGTCGCCGAAGTAATCAAAGCCCCACACATCTTCCAAAAGCTGTTCACGCGTGAAAACACGGTTTGGGTGTGATGCCAGAAAATACAAAAGCTCCAGCTCTTTCGGGGGGATATCAAGGCTGTTTCCGTTTAAAATAAGCTCGTAATTAGTAAGATTTACTGTCATCTTATCATAAGAAACGATTTTTTCTGCATTTTCATCCTTTTCAGACGTACTTCTGCGTAAGACTGCCCTTACACGTGCCACAAGCTCTTTCCCCTCAAAAGGTTTTACAACATAGTCATCTGCCCCTAATTCAAGGCATAGCACCTTATCAAAGGTTTCGCCTTTTGCCGTAAGCATAATAATGGGCATCTTACTTTCCTTACGGATTTCTCTGCATACGGAAACGCCATCTTTCTTAGGCATCATAATATCAAGTATTGCAAGGTCAATTCCGCCCTGACGGAATATTTCCATTGCTCTTTCGCCGTTAAGGCATACAACCGTTTCATACCCCTCTTTTTCCAGATAAAGGCGTACAAGCTCGCAAATATTCGCATCATCATCTGCAATAAGTATTGTCTGAACTTTTTTCATATCTGGAGTTCACCCTTTCTATATGTATCTGCCGTTTTATAAAAATTTTATTTATTTTTATTATACCACAAAAAAGCTATTGTCAAATAGTTTTTTTATAATACGATTATTATACTGAGCGGTTGTTTTAATAATATGTACCATTTATGAATATTTCGTGAATTTGTAAAAACATGCAAATTATTCCCTATAAAACAACAATTTAAAACATTTTTATTGATAAATTAAA
>JAZLEL010000040.1:0-22848 GCA_045615265.1 Clostridia bacterium
AATTTCATCAAGCTTTTTTATTGCACTTGTAACGCTTTTCCCATCTTCTTCGGAAAAATGCCCCAGAACGTGATTTGAAAGGTCGCTCTTTGGTGCACCCACGCCAAATCTTATGCGCGGAAACTCATCGGTATTTAAAAGGTATATAATGCTTTTCATACCGTTGTGTCCGCCTGCACTTCCGCTTGGGCGTATTCTTACTTTGCCCGGTTCAAGCGCGATATCATCGTATATAATTATGATGTTTTCAGCAGGAATTTTATAAAAATCTGCCGCCTCGCGCACACTTTCTCCGCTTAAGTTCATATATGTCTGCGGTTTAAGAAGAATACATTTTTCTCCACCGATATTTCCTTCGCCGTAAACTCCCTTGAATTTAAGCTTTGTCATTTTTATATTATAAGCGGAAGAAAGATAGTCGATTGCCACAAAACCAACATTATGACGCGTTCTTTCATAATCTTTCCCCGGATTACCTAATCCAACAATTAAATACATTTTTCTGCACCTCACAATGCCGCCCAGGGACTTCCGGGGCGGCATCATTTATAGTATATTCTGTTCTTTTATTTATTATGTAAAGAGAGGACTAACCGAAACATCTTCATAAATACGCTCGATAGCTTCGGCAAACATTGGAGCAACACTTAAAACTTTTGTCTTCTTCATAATCTTTTCGGGAGGAAGCTCTATTGTGTTAAGACAGATAAGTTCTTTAATCGGGCTTGCTTCAAGACGCTCGATAGCGGGGCCGCTGGGAACAGGGTGTGTGCAGCAAGCATAAACCTCTTTTGCACCGCCCTTTTCAACAAGAGCTTCTGCGCCCTTAACGATTGTACCTGCAGTATCAATCATATCGTCAACAAGGATAACCTTTTTACCCTTAACATCGCCGATTATGTTCATAACCTCACTTACGTTTGGCTTCGGACGGCGCTTGTCGATAATAGCAATCGGCACATTAAGCTTCTGTGCAAAGTTTCTTGCACGTGTAACGCTGCCGAAATCAGGGGATACTACAACTATATCTTCCATATCGTCTTTAAACTTATCAATGAAATACGGAGCAAGAATAGGTCCGCCCAGTAAGTGGTCTACAGGGATATTAAAGAAGCCCTGTATCTGTGCTGCGTGGAGATCCATTGTAAGAACTCTGTCGGCACCTGCTGTAGCAATAAGGTCTGCCACAAGCTTTGCACTGATCGGATCTCTCGCCTTTGCCTTTCTGTCCTGACGTGCATATCCAAAGTATGGCATTACTGCAGTTATTCTTCCTGCAGAAGCACGCTTAAATGCATCAATCATAATGAGCATTTCCATCAGGTTGTCATTTACGGGAGCACTTGTAGACTGAACTACAAAAACATCACTGCCTCGAACTGTTTCTCCGATGTTTACGAAAATTTCCCCGTCAGAGAAAAGTCCTACTTTAGACTCACCTAAGGTTACATTGAGTTTCTCTGCTATTTCCGCTGCAAGCTTAGGATTAGAATTTGCTGCAAAAATCTTGATGTTTTTTCCGTGTGTTATCATTTTGACATTCCTCCGTATGTTAAAATATGTAAATTAAAAATTATTTTTTTCTTTTGTCCTGCCAGTTCTCTTTTATAACCTGGCGCGCACGTGCAATTGCGAGAGTTTCCTTTGGAACCTCATCAGTGATGGTGGAGCCTGCTGCTATATATGCTCCCTCGTTTACAGTAACGGGAGATATAAGGTTTGAATTGCAGCCAATAAATACATTATCTTTTATTATTGTTTTGTATTTATTTTTGCCATCATAATTCACAATTACAGTTCCGCAGCCAAAGTTGACGTTATCGCCAACCTCTGCATCCCCTGCATATGAAAGGTGCGAAAGCTTTGTACCATTACCTATGCGTGCGTTCTTAAGCTCTACAAAATCACCGACTTTACATCCGTCACCTACAACGCAATTGGGGCGGATATATGCATAAGGACCTACGTGTGTGCGTTTTCCCACACTACTGTCTGTAATGGTGGAAACATTTACATCTGTTTCATCGCCTATAACAGCATTTGTAAGCTTACAGTTGGGTCCGATATAAACATTTTTACCGATGATTGTCTTACCCTCAATAACGGTTCCCGGGTATATGATACTGTCTGTGCCAATAACTGCATCATCGCATATATATGTATTGTCGGGGTCAATAATAGTAACTCCTGAAAGCATATATTTTTCATTTATGGCACGCTGCATAATCTTTTCTGCACATGAAAGCTGAACACGGTCGTTTACGCCCATAATCTCATCAGCATTTTCTACTGTATAAGCCCCGGCTCTTCCGTTTTTCTGACAGATAATTGACAAAGCATCTGTCAGATAATACTCGCCCTGTGCATTGTTATTTGTAATGGAATCAAGTGCATCCAGAAGCGATTTTGCCTTAAAGAAATACATTCCTGAGTTAATTTCACGTACCTTAAGTTCGCTTTCGTTTGCATCTTTATGCTCTACTATTTTTTCTACTGCACCGCTTTCATTTCTGATAATTCTGCCGTATCCAAACGGATTATCGAAAACCGCTGTAAGTACAGTTACATCATTGTCCGCATCTATATGTGCCTGCATTGCACCGGAAAGCGTCTGGGCAGTTATAAGCGGGGTATCACCTGTAAGAATACAGACATGCTCGCACTCTTCAATAAAATCACGTGCCTGCATTACTGCGTGTCCTGTTCCAAGTTGTTCATTCTGATATGCAAAGGTTGCTCTGTCCTGTGTCACTGTCTTTACCATGTCTGCACAGTGTCCTATAACAATCTGTGCACTTTTTGCCCCTGCATTAATTGCACTGTCAAGGACACGGTTAACCATTTCTTTGCCACACACTTTATGCACAACCTTGGATTTTTCACTTTTCATACGCTTACCTTCACCGGCAGCAAGAATAATCGCTGAAAACTCTGTCATTGATATCATCCTTTCTAAGCTAAGCTATGATGGTCTCTGTTTTGATGTATCATCCTCTTTTAAGACAAAAAGGCAAGCAAATAAGCTTGCCCATTTCAGGTACAATTAGTCCTCAGTTTCTGTTGGTTCGGATGCAAGGAATTCTTCATATTTCGCTAAGATAGCACTTTGCAGCTGCTCACGCATATCTGTCGTGATTGGGTGTACAATATCTCTGTATGTACCGTCTGCAGACTTTCTGCTGGGCATAGCAGCAAAAAGTTTCTCTTTCCCTTCAATTACCTTGATGTCATGCACTACAAAGACATCATCAAAGGTCACGGAGACAACCGCTTTCATTTTTCCTTCCTGTGAAACTTTTCTCACTTTAATGTCTGTGATTTGCATACTTTTTTCCCTCCGAAAATGAATTTTTTATTTTTTTTTCATTTTTCTATTGATTTTTTACCCTAATATGTATAATATCAAATAATAAAAACTATTTCAACAAAAAAATGAAATTTTTTGTGATTTTCCAACATTTATATAAAGGCGAGTGATTTTTTTGAGCAATATTACCATTAAAACGGGTATGCGCATATATTTAATCGGCATTGGCGGGGTCAGTATGTCTGGAATCGCACAAATGCTGGTAAGGGAAGGCTGCATTGTTTCCGGTTCTGACCGCAGTTCGTCAGCACTGACCGAAAAGCTCGTTTCTCTTGGTATCAATGTACACATAGGTCATAACCCTGATAACATAAAAGACTGCGATTTAATAGTGTACAGTGCTGCTATCGGAGAAAGTAATCCTGAACGTGTGCGTGCCAGAGAATTGGGAATTAAAGAAGTTGACCGTGCAGAAATGCTCGGTGCTATTATGAAGGAATATGAATGCCCTATTGCAGTAAGCGGCACCCACGGAAAAACAACTACCTCAGGTATGCTTACTCACATATTCATGGAGTGCGGAAAAAATCCGACTGTCACTGTTGGTGGCGACCTTGATATTATTAGGGGAAATGTTCACTTAGGCGGAAAGAAATACTTTATTGCCGAGGCCTGTGAATATCATCAGAGCTTCCTTCGCTTCTTCCCTAAAGTTTCTATCATTACAAATATTGAGGCAGACCACCTTGACTATTTCAAGGACCTTGACCACATCATCGAAACCTTCCGTAATTTAGCCCTTCTCACACCAGATGATGGTGTGCTGATTATTAACGGAGAGGATAAAAATGTTTTAAAGGCAGTTGAAGGAATTGACCGCAAAATAGTTACCTTTGGAATTCACGGAAACTACGATTATACCATAGACAATATGACTCATAACGGTTATAATCACTATACATTTACAGTATGCAAAAAGGGTACTCCTGTGGGCGAAATTCGTCTTTCCGTTCCCGGAGTTCATAATGTGTATGACGCACTTGCTGCATTTGCGGCAGCGGATTATCTGGGACTTGATACAGATAACATCTGCGATTCTCTTTACCGTTTCGGTGGAACTCACCGCCGTTTTGAAACACGCGGTATAATGGGCGGAATAATGGTAGTTGATGACTATGCACATCATCCTACTGAAATTAATGCCACACTCTCGGCTGCACGTGATATGAAATACAATAACATATGGTGTCTTTTCCAGCCGCACACATATACAAGAACTTATAACTTCTTTGATGATTTTGTAAAGGTTTTATCTGAAAGCGGAGCAAATATTATTATTACAGACATATACGCCGCAAGAGAAGCTGATACAGGTCTTGTTTCTGCTCAGCAGCTTGCAAACGCTATTCCGAATTCTGTTTATAAAAGCACCTTTGAAGAAGCTGCAGACTTTATAAAAGCACAGGCAAAACGCGGCGATATTGTTATTACAATGGGTGCAGGTGACGTTTATAAAGTAGGAGATATATTACTCTCCCACAATGAAGAATAAGCTCTTTCCCGTAATTATCTTTAAGTTATGAACAACTAGCCTAAATACAATATGCACTCCAAGAAATTTTTCTCTAGGAGTGCATATCTTTTTTTAGTTTATTTTTTTATGTCCTTTGCTATTTTTGAATCTGTCCTCTTTGTTGCCTTGACAATTTCTTTTTCTGCTTTTACAGTTTTCTGAGCGGTGCTTTTTTTGGCGGGAGTTTTCTTGGAAGCAGTCTTTTTCGCAGTAGTTGTTTTTGCAGGAGCCTTTATAAGATTTATAATTTCATATGCAGCATCCACATTGCCTTCAAGCATCAAAACCCCGTCCTCGATACTTTCTTCAGGAGTTTTTTCTTTATTTGCAATTTTCACAAGCTCATCCGCAGTTATGAAAACCTTGGCATCTCTATCGTAATATTCATAAGGCTCTATTGTTACTTTTCCGTTTTCTGCTGAAACGTAAAATGCACCCTCGCCTTCTCCGTATATATCAAATTCCACCGCTATATGGTTTTCGATTTTCTTTGCCTGTGTCTTTTTCAGATTTTTTGAAACGAAGCTGACAATTTCTTCGTATGTCATAATTCCTTACCTCCATAAAATTATATGATATATATTATTATGCCACTTTACATATACAAATGCAACACAGATATTACCCGTATTTCCTGTTCTTTTGTCTTGTTTTGTCATATTTTATCGTAAATAATTTACAATTTAAGTATTGAATTCATTATTAAAAGGGCGTATAATGAAATCAAGATAGTAGCTAAACGAAAGGAGTACCTTTATGGAAAAAAAGCTGCTGCTCATATATAATCCTGTAAGCGGTAAGGGTCAGTTCAGAACCCATCTTGCTGATATTATTGATATTTTTTCCAGAAAAGACTATTGTGTAACCGTTCATCCGACAAAAGCTGCTTTTGACGGTTATGAATATATTAAAGCACACGGCGATGAATATGAAGTTATTTCAGTGTGCGGCGGTGACGGTATGCTCAATGAAGCTGTCAGCGCACTTATGAGCATACTTCCTGAAAAACGTCCCATGCTGGCATATCTTCCTGCAGGAAGCACAAACGATTTTGCAGGAACAGTTGGTCTGCCGCTTGACGTACGCCGTGCCGCAAAAATGGTGGTTGACGGGAATCCGTTTTTCTGCGATGCAGGTATGATGAATGACAGATATTTTGCATACGTAGCGGCATTCGGTGCATTTACCTCAGTTTCATATGACACTTCGCAGGAATTTAAAAACCTGTTCGGTCATCTTGCATACGTTATGGAAGGAATAAGAAAGCTTCCGTCTATCAAGATGCACCATGTTAAGGTTAGCTTTGACGATATTGTGATTGAAGATGATTTTGTTTTTGGTATG
Organism: Clostridia bacterium; assembly: GCA_045615265.1. Classification (GTDB taxonomy): domain Bacteria; phylum Bacillota; class Clostridia; order UMGS1883; family UMGS1883; genus UMGS1883. The sequence continues at coordinate 6,225 of JAZLEL010000040.1, forward strand.
GTTACTAACTCGCTTCAGGTTGGCGGAATAAAGCACGGTCTTGGTACTGCCATATCCTTAAACGATGGTCTGTTTGAAGTATTTCTGGTTAAAAAACCTAAAAACGCTTCGGGGTATCAGAATATAATTACTGCATTTATTACCCAGAATTTAGACAAGACAGAAGACATTATAAACTTTAAAGCATCCAAGCTTAAATTTGAGAGCGATACATCTATTCCCTGGACTTTAGACGGGGAATTTGGCGGAGATGTTTCCTGTGCTGAAATAATAAATCTCCCCAGAGCTTTTTCTGTAATTGTATAAAACTGAAATATAAAAAGGACTGAAGTTCGATGAACTTCAGTCCTTTAACTTTTTATTTTGTTATCAATCCGTTTTTGAGTGCGTAGTTAATTATTTTTCCTGCGACAGGTGCACACACACTTCCGCCTCCACGCCCTGAATATTCTTTCATTACACAAATTGCAATCTGAGGATTGTCAGCAGGCGCAAAGCCGATAAACCATGCGTGGCTTTTTCCCGCTTTTTCGTTTTCGGCAGTTCCTGTTTTTCCAGCAACTTCGATCCCCGAAACTCTTGCCGAAGTTCCTGTACCTGAATTTACGCATGATTTCATATATTGGGTAAGTAAATCAGAAGTTTTCTTGTCTATCGCACGGGAAAGAGTCTCTGACGATGCCTTGTAGATTGCCTCTCCATTATCAAAGAACGCCTCGTCTACCATATAAGGCTTCATAATAACGCCATCGTTTGCAACCGCACACGCCACAAGTGCCATATTAAAGGGGCTTACCTGAAGCTTTCCCTGTCCGATTGCCACAGATGCCAGCTCTGCTTTATCAAATCCGCTGAAATCAAGCTTTGTCGCCTTTGTGTCTATATCAAAGGGAACCTTTTCTGTTATACAGAACGATTCTGCCATTTTTCCTAATGTGTCGTTCCCAATTTTTGAGGAAAGCTCTGTAAAATACACATTGCTAGACACTCTTATAGCGTCTTCCATACCAATAGTTCCGTATGCCTTAGTCCCTGCATTTTTAAATTCCTTGCCGCCTACAAGGGTCTTTCCCTTATCTTCGGTAGTAAAATCCGAAAATCCTTTTTTTATGCCTGCAGCTGCTGAAACAACCTTGAAGGTAGAGCCTGGGGCATACTGACCCTGGGTTGCTCTTGCAAAGAAAGGAGCATTTTCGCTTTCAACAAGCTTATCCCAATTTTGCGTAAGTTTCTCCTCATTGGGGTCAAAAGAAGGATTAGAATAAAGGCAATAAACCTCTCCTGTTATGGGATTAATTGCAACAACGCTTCCATTGTCATTTGCCATAAGCTGTGCTGCAAGCTTTGTCATACCGTTGTCAAGTGTCAGTGAAAGATTTGCACCTTTTGAAAAAGCAGAGCTATCGCCCTTGTCATTTTTAAGAGCCTCTATCACTGTCTGGGTTTTCAGTAAATAATCGTTAAAATAAAGCTCGATATTTGTTTTTCCGTAGGTACGGCTATTATATCCTATTGTATGCGCATAGAGGGTATCAAAAGGATAAATTCTTTTCTGACCCTTATCCGTCTTTTTACTTTCAGCAAGCACTGTGCCGCTGCGGTCATAGATTTTTCCTCTTAAAATTTTCTCCTCTTTTTCCCATATACGCTGATTATAGTTGGAGTTTATTATATTCGGGGCTGTAAAAATTGTAAAGTAGGTAAGATAAATTACAATTACCAGGAAAAGTGCAAGCACGGCTGTCATAACTGTTATTATTCGCTTATTCAATTTCATCGGTGACCTCTCCTTTCATGGCACCGATTGCCTGTAATATTCCCACAACTATAAATGTGGTAATCATACTGCTTCCACCATAGCTTATGAACGGGAGTGTAATGCCTGTAAGGGGAATAAGCTTTATAACCCCACCAACTATGATAAAGGTTTGTATACCCAGCATTACGCTAAGGCCAACTGCTACTGCCTTATTAAATTCATTGGTAGAGCTTAACGAAATTTTAAATCCGCGGTACACAAGCAAAAAGTATACATAATTATAGCTACGCCGCCTAAAACTCCCATTTCCTCACATATTGCGGAGAAAATAAAGTCGCTGCTTACCACAGGAATGAGATATGGGCTTCCGCTACCTATACCGCTGCCTGCAAATCCCCCTGTACCTATGGCGAAGAGAGATTGGGCTATCTGATAGCCCTTGCCTGTAACGTCATTAAAGGGGTCAAGCCATGCCTCAACACGCACCTGAATATGGCTCATAAATCTGACTCCCACAAAGGCTGCTGCTAATACCATCAAAATATTTGCCCCGAAGAAAAGCTTGCTTTCCCCATAAATGTACAAAAAGGAAATGTATATTGCAAAGAAAAGCAGTGCTATTCCCCATTCACGCTGTAAAAACAGGCACATCGCATTTGAAAAAGCGATTGCAGCAGCGAGAACGAGTCTTAAATTTCTTAATTTTTTCTGGTCAGTATCCAGGCCCTTTTGTTTTTTCAGGGTGCTATTTCGTGCATTGGTAAAAATAGCAGCCATAGATAAAACAAAAAGAATTCTTATAAATTCGCTGGGCTGAACTGATATCCCTGCAATGACAATCCAGTTTTTAGAACCATTGTGTACGGCACCGAAAATTGCCGTCAAAAGGAAAAGGAGGATTGACACTCCCCAATATACAAGTGTAAGTCTTTTTAAATGCTTATGAAAACGCCTGTACAAAAAGAGTGTTGCAAAAAAGCATATTACCCCCATAAGATAAAGAACCATCTGTCTTATTCCATTATCAGGATTGATGCGTGATTGCATAATAATCCCGACAGAGGAAAGCATGGAAATAATTATAAAAAGATATGCATCTCCCAGCTTGCACAGTGTTATAACAACATAAGTTATAAGGTTAATAAGGCACATTATTCCGCAAAGAACAGCCATGTTTTCTGCCGTTTCTGCACCCTTTAACATTATAAGCAGTATCCCCACACCATTAAGAAGCAAAAGGAGAAGCAACGGTCTTATATTGTAAAGAAGTTTTTGCATAATCACTCACCCTTTTGAGGAAGCACAAATAAGAAATTAACCCTGCCAACAGAAATCTTATCCCCGTCAAGAAGCTCTACCGCCGTATCACTGAGCGGTTCTCCATTTAAGAATGTTCCGTTGGTGCTGTCAAGATCCTCCAGATAAAATTTGCCCGATGACTTGAAAATTCTGCTGTTTTTAGTCGACATATATTTATCTGCTATACTTATATCGCACTTCTTTCCTCTTCCGATAACCTCGTTATCTTCGATTTCATAGCTTTCATCTACGGGGAAATCGAGGTCGTGTCTGAGATTTATAAGCTTCAGATATGCATCGGCAAGACCACCCGACTTTTTCCTGTACATAGTACGGATATCGAGGAAAATCATTCTTATAATAACAAAAATGAAAAGATATATGATAAGAACAAAAATATATGTCAGTAATTTTGATAGTAAAGCCTGCATATATTACCCCCCCTTAAGGTTACTCCTTGTCAAGCCATACAGGAGCATTGGTTTCATCGTCTATATGGTCAATATTTTCAAATGATTCCGATGAATAATCTATACCCTTTCGCCTTAAAGCGTGGTGACATCCATCACCGACAAGTGTGTAGATTACGGCGAAAAGCGGAACTGAACAAACCATTCCCCATACACCAAAGAGTCCGCTTCCTACTAAAATAGCAAACATTACCCAGAAGCTGGAGATACCTGTCGTACTTCCAAGAATCTTAGGTCCTAAAATGTTTCCGTCAAACTGTTGAAGAACTATGATTATTATTATAAAGGTTATACACTTAATCGGGTCTGCAAAAAGAATAAGGATTGCACTGGGAATAGCCCCGATAAATGGCCCGAAGAACGGAATAACATTTGTTACACCTACAATCACGCTGACAAGAGCCGCATATGGCATATTGAAAATTAAAAGTATTATAAAACACAATATACCGATAATTAAAGAGTCAAATATCTTACCTGTAATGAAATTGCCGAATTTATCATGACTTAGCCTGAAGAAGGCTATCAAATTATTAGCTTTTGTCATAGACATAATGCTGTAAAAAATACGTTTAATCTGTGCAACAAACTTCTCTTTATCCTTGAGAATATATACTGATACGATTATACCCACAAGCATATTAAATACCACTGTAATCACAGCATAAACGCTGCCTGTAAGACTGGTTATCATCACGTTAAGGTTAGGAAGCCAGTCTTGCACTCTTTGCATAATTTCTGCAAAATCTGTTGTGAATCCTGATATGAACTTTTCCAGAAAACTAAGTATATCGGGATTTTCTTTAAGAATTCTGTTTGCATTTTCAAGAAGACGGTTTCCAAACTCAGGCACTATCTGGATAAGAGATTCTATGCTCTTATAAATTTCAGGCATAACAAGTGCAAACAGTGCAAATATAAATACGACTGCAAGCATCCACGCCAAAAGGATTGAAGTTCCCCTTGCAAATGAATGTGCACGTTTATGATTCTTCTTGAATAATACTTTTCCCAAAGGAAGCATAAAGGAATGCTCTATTACGTTCAAAAGCGGGTTTAAAAGGTATGCTAATATCAAACCGTAAGTTATCGGCCTGATACTCTTTGCAACAAGCAAGAACACCCCTTGAACTGTATCCCACTTTTCTATAACCATATAAAAGATAATGGCGGCTGCAATAGTCAGAAAAGCCGTTATTCCCCATACTATGTGCTTTTTCTCCCAAGGTAATTTCATTCGTTATCAAATCCTTTCTTTCTAGGATAAGCTATAAGTAATATTTTCCTATCTATACTATATCTTGTTTTTATTTTAATTACAAGGGAATTGACCTATTTGTAATTAAAATGTCATTTTAAAGAAAAACTTTCTCATGTGTTCACAGAAAATTAAGGTTTTTTACCCTTGCTTTCTATTGAAATGACGGGATATATATGATATACTTATCGTGAATATTCTACAAAAGGAGTGAAGAATATGGAGAAAAAAGAGCATATTACTTCTATCGGCGGCAGTGCCGTAATGGAAGGCGTTATGATGCGAGGTCCTAAGGAAATTGCAACGGCAGTGCGTAAGCCTGACGGCGAAATAGAGCTTGACAAACGCAGTGTAAGTTCCCTCGTTACTAAATATCATGTTAATAAAATACCGATTATAAGAGGTGTTTTTTCTTTTTTTGATTCAATGATTGCCAGCATCCGTTCTTTGATGTGGAGTGCTGAATTTGTAGATTTGGAAGAAGATACAGAGTCTAAATTCGACAAGTGGCTTACTGAAAAATTCGGTGATAAGATAAAAGACATTGTCATTTACGTTTCTCTTTTCATATCCGTTATTTTCTCTGTTGGCTTATTTTTCATACTTCCAAACCTTATAACAGGTCTTTTTGGAGCATTTATCAAAAGCAGCGTTCTTAAGTCACTTATAGAGGGCTTGATAAGAATCGGTATCTTCTTAGGCTATGTGCTTTTAGTATCACGCATGGAAGATATCAAGAGGGTGTTCCAGTATCACGGAGCGGAGCATAAAACCATTTTTTGCTATGAAAAAGGGTTAGAGCTTACCGTTGAAAACGCACGTAATATGCCACGTCTTCACCCCCGCTGCGGAACGAGCTTCCTCGTGTTTGTAATGATTATAAGCATTATACTTTTCTCATTTATATCATGGGATAATATGTGGACAAGGCTTGGGCTCAGGCTTCTTCTCCTCCCCGTTGTTGCAGGTGTAAGTTATGAGATTATCCGTTGGGCAGGAAAAAGCAAAAATCCTATTGTATGTATTATAAGCCGCCCCGGTATGTGGCTTCAAAAAATCACAACGAGAGAGCCTGATGACAGTCAGATTGAAGTTGCTATTGCATCAATGAAGGCTGTACTCACAGATGACCGAGAGGATGACAAATGGTAAGTAAGCTTTTAAGAGATGCTTCCGCAAGACTAAAAAAAAGCGAATCTCCGATGCTGGACGCACGTGTACTTCTTGCAAAAGCAATGGGAAAGTCTAATGCGGCACTTATAACTGATATGCCCAATGATAATGAGCTTGCCGTTTTCAACGAATATATTGAAAAAAGAGCTTTGGGAATACCGGTAGCATATATATCAGGAGAAAAAGAATTTATGGGACTTACGTTCCGCCTTAATCAAGATACACTTATCCCCCGACCTGATACAGAGTGTCTGGTGGAAAAGATTATTGAATCCAATAATCTTTCTTCGCCGAAAATTCTTGACCTTTGTACAGGAAGCGGTTGTATAGGCATATCACTTGCCTCATTTATACCTTGTTCTGAATGTGACCTTACCGATATTTCTGAAAATGCTATGGATAAAGCAAAGGAAAACGCTTTGTTAAATGGGGTAAAAGACCGCACAAACGTATTTAAAATTGATGTCTTAAAAGATGATATTCCCAAAGGGTATGATATAATTGTATCAAATCCACCTTATATCAAAAGCGATATTGTACCAACGCTTGACGTAAGTGAATTTGAGCCGTGCCGTGCTCTTGACGGTGGAAAAGACGGGCTTTTATTTTACAGGTTAATTATACAAAAGTCGTACGAAGCATTAAACGAAGGTAGTGTGCTGGCACTTGAGATAGGATACGACCAGGGCGAAGAGGTAAAAGAGCTTTTAAAAGACTTTTCCAAAGTTTCTGTTTATAAGGATTACGGCGGTAATGACAGAGTAATAATTGCAATAAAATGAAATAAAGACGGACAGGTGTTACCTGTCCGTCTTTATTTTGAACCATTTACTTTACCATCGGCACGAAGCCTTTTTTCTTCTTCATTTGCCACTTTTGGCACAACGTAGATTTCGTTATAGCTTTCTGCCTCGTATTCATTTTCTGGAGGAAAATACATAAGCCCTGTACATTCAGTAGCAGATGTAACAGAATTAAACTCATTCATCTGGTCATAAGAATAGCTACCGTCTAATTCCTTTTCTTCCGGACCTGGTCTGTCTGTCATATCAATCACCCATCGCTAAGTATGAGTGTTTTTCTAAAATTTTATTCATTTAACGCCAAAAAGCAATTCACTGTAATCAGGATATGGCCATATGTTTCTGTCACAAATAATTTCAAGCCCGTCTGCTGCAATTCTAAGCTCATTCATAATTTTTATAACTGTATCACGATAGAAATTTGCCTTTTCCTGTGCGTTATTTAATTTTTTAACATCCTTTAGTGCCTGTACAAGTTCTACTGTCTTTTCGTCCATAGTATCAAGGAGCAGCGAGGCTTTCTTTATAACAGATTTTTCGTACTTACATGAGATGCCCTTTACTGCGCTACGTTTAGAATTAAGGGAACTTGAAACCTTTCCTATAAATTCTGAAACTGCGGGCATAATGTCCTTTCTTGACATTTCAATCATAGTACGTGCTTCAATCCTGATAAGCTTACAATAATTGTCAAGAAGCACTGCAAGACGGCTTCTAAGCTCTACCTCAGAATACACACGGTGAGTTTCAAAGAGTTTTATGCTCTTCTCCTCTACTATTCGGGGAAGTGCATCGGGAGTTGTAGGAAGATTTATAAGTCCTCTCTTCTCCGCTTCTTTTATCCACTTATCGTCATATCCGTTTCCATTGAAGATAATACGTTTATGTTCTTTTATAGTCTTCTTTATAAGGTCATGAAGTGCTGTTTCAAAGTCGTCTACATTCTCAAGCTCGTCCGCAAACTGGCGAAGGCTTTCTGCAACAGCTGTATTGATAACAACATTAACATCTGAAATAGATGATGCTGAACCAAGCATTCTGAATTCAAATTTATTTCCTGTAAATGCGAATGGACTTGTTCTGTTACGATCAGTAGTATCCTTGGGGAATTTAGGGATTACATGAACGCCTATTTTGATTTGTGTTTTTTCACGTGCACCGTATTCCTTATCCTCTTCAATAGCTTCAAGAATCTCGCTAAGCTCTTCTCCTAAAAACATAGAAATAACAGCGGGGGGAGCTTCATGGGAACCAAGTCTGTGGTCATTGCCAGGACTTGCAACAGAAGCACGCAAAAGATCCTGATATTCGTCTACTGCCTTAATAACTGAGCAGAGAAAAAGCAAAAATTGTGCATTCTCATGCGGAGTTTCGCCCGGGTCGAGAAGATTTTTTCCTGTGCTTGTAGTAAGCGACCAGTTATTATGCTTACCGCTGCCGTTAACACCCTCAAAAGGTTTTTCGTGAAGAAGGCATATCAAATCATGGCGTTGTGCTACTTTCTGCATCATTTCCATAGTAAGCTGATTATGGTCAGCCGCAATATTTGTAGTTGTATAAATAGGAGCAAGCTCATGCTGTGCAGGAGCTCCCTCGTTATGCTCTGTTTTAGCAAGGATACCAAGTTTCCAGAGCTCCTCATCAAGGTCGTGCATAAACTTCATTACTCTGGGCTTGATGCTGCCGTAATAATGGTCATCAAGCTCCTGTCCCTTAGGAGGTTTTGCACCGAATAATGTTCTTCCTGCAAAAACAAGGTCGGGACGCTTATAGTATGTATCCTTTTCAACAAGGAAATATTCCTGTTCTGGACCTACCGTTGTTCTGACATTTGTAACATTTTCGTGTCCAAAAAGCTTTACAATACGTGTAGCCTGTTTATCAATAGCTTCCATACTGCGAAGAAGGGGTGTCTTCTGGTCAAGAGCCTCTCCTCCATATGAGCAGAATGCCGTAGGAATACAAAGTGTGTTGTCTTTAATAAATGCATAGCTGGTTGGGTCCCATGCAGTATAACCGCGTGCCTCAAAAGTAGCACGTAATCCGCCTGAAGGGAAGCTTGATGCATCGGATTCACCCTGAACAAGCTCTTTACCCGAAAACTCCATAATAACCTTGCTGGAATCCTCTGCCGGGGAAATAAAGCTGTCGTGTTTTTCCGCTGTAACACCTGTCATAGGCTGAAACCAATGTGTATAGTGGGTTGCCCCGTTTTCAATAGCCCAATCCTTCATTGAGTTTGCAACAACATTAGCAACCTCCAAATCAAGACGCTTATTATTTTTTATAGCCTTTTGCATCATGGCATAGGTTTCTTCAGGTAATCTTTCCTTCATTACCGTAGCGTTAAAAACCTTACTGCCAAAGATTTCGGTTACACTTTTCATCATGATAGCTCCTTTTCAAGCATTAACACAAAAGCACCGAAGCTATTCGGTGCTTTCTATATTTACAAATTATATCATTGTGCTCTATTTTTGTCAACTATTTTATAAACATCGACAAAATTCCCTGTATCCAGAAAATAATAAGGATAAGGGGCAGAATATACTTTGCATAAACCTTCAATAATGAAGGGAATTTAATCCCTTTTCCTGCGTTTGCTTCATTAATGAAATTATCCCATCCCCATCCGTACTTTTTGCTTGTACAGAAAAGAACATATATAAGTGAGCCAAGAGGAAGTATATTATTACTTACAATAAAGTCTTCTAAATCCAAGACCCCTGTTCCCTCACCGAGCGGTGCAAAGGATGAGAATATATTAAATCCCAACGCACACGGAAGCGACAATATAATAATTGCGAAAAAGTTTATAATGCAGGCTTGTTTACGGGACATACCCTTATCCATAGCAAAGCAAATAATATTTTCAAACACTGCAACTACTGTGGATACTGCCGCAAAAATCATAAAGACGAAAAACAGTGAACCCCAGATTCTGCCACCTGGCATTGCATTAAAGAGATTAGGAAGTGTCTGGAATACAAGGCTTGGTCCTGCACCAGGTTCAATTCCGTATGCAAAGCATGCCGGTATAATGATAAGTCCTGCACAGAATGCAACAAAAGTATCAAGAAGTGCTATTGATATTGTTTCCCCTGTAAGGGTGCGTTCCTTAGAAATATAACTTCCGAAAACAGCCATTGAACCCATACCTATTGAAAGAGTGAAAAATGCCTGTCCCAAAGCGGCAAATATAACCTCACCTATACCCTGTTCTACCATTCTGTTAAAATCAGGCACAAGATAATACCTGAGTCCTGCACCTGCACCAGGCAGTGTGATGGAGCGAAAAGCCAGCACAACAATGATTGCAAGGAGTGCAAGCATCATCACCTTGGTAATTTTCTCAACGCCCTTCTCAAGTCCGAAAGAGCATATTATAAAGCCTATTGCGACAGAGAGAATCATAAATCCAACAACCAAAGGTGCACTTGAAACAAACTGCCCGAACTGGGAGGAAACTGACTCTACACTTTTTTCGACAAAATCTCCACGCACCATTTTTACAAAGTAAGCAAACATCCAGCCTGTAACTGTGGTGTAAAACATCATTAAAAGATAGTTTCCCGCTATACCAATCCAGCTGAAAATATGCCATTTTGTACCCTTTGGTTCAAGAGTCTGAAACGACTCTGCGATGCTTTTTTGACTTGCCCTTCCTACTGAAAATTCCATTGTCATAATCGGAATCCCGAATATAACAAGAAAAGCAAGGTAAATTAAAATAAACGCTGCACCGCCGTACTGACCCACGATGTAGGGAAATCTCCATACATTACCAAGTCCTATTGCACAGCCTGCTGAAATGAGAATAAATCCCAATCGTGAAGAAAATTTTTCTCTATTCATAATGTTCCTCCAATGTATTCTGTGTTTTGCTATTTTATCATAACAGACATAAAAAGGCAAGAAAAAACACTTACTATGAAGTGTTTTTTTCTATGCTCTTGGATGAGCTTTCTTATAAATCTTTTTAATGTTATTTTTGAGAACCTGATTATATACACGGGTAGTTACTACATCATTATGACCGAGCATTTCGGAAACGGCATTTATATCTGCCCCGTTTTGCAGAAGATGTACTGCAAAAGAATTTCTAAGGGTTTGGGAATTAATCTCTGTCTTTATACCCGCACTCTGTGCATAGAAACGAAGTATCTTCCAAAAGCCCTGTCTGGTCAACATCGTTCCGCTGCAATTTACAAAAAGATTTTTTACCTTTGTATCCTTAACCATATAAGGGCGGGCTTTTCTAATGTAGTTATCAAGTGCTTCCGTAGCTTCCTTACCGATAGGGATATATCTTTCACTCTTACCGGTATTGCAACTGAGCATACCGCCTTTAACATCTACATCACGCACAACAAGGGATATAAGCTCCGATACCTTTATTCCTGTTGCATAAAGAAGCTCAAGCATAGCCTTATCACGAATACCTTTTAAATCATTTGCTTTAGGTTGATTTAAAAGCTTTACAATTTCACGTGTGGTAAGTGCTTCGGGGATTTTTTTCTTTACCTTAGGCACGTCAACTCCGTAAAGCGGGTTATTCTCAATTTTCCCTTTCTCCTGCATACAGGTATAAAACTTCCTTAGAGCTGCCGTCGTTCGGGAAATGGTGGAATTAGCTTTTCCGATATCCTTCATATACTCTATGTAAGCATCTATCGTTATTTTTTTTACATTGAGGGCATTTTTGATTTTATTCTCTGCAAGATAGTTCAAAAACGCCTCCAGGTCACGAAGATACGAATTGAGAGTATTTTCCGAAAGTTTTTGCTCACGGAGATACGATTCGTACCCTATCACTATCTCTCTCATACGTGTCACCTTTATATAAAATCTACGGTCTTTAAAAGGCATATCGCCTTGCAATATGCCCCCGCAGTGTTATAATTCTACACCCGTACTTATAAATTGTACATACTCAAATTGCACATATTTTTTCATTATTTTTGATATATTAGAACAAATATGTGCACAAAAGCTTAAACAAAATCACTTCCACACCTGCCGAAAGTAGGGAATACACAAAAATCGCAGCAAGTTCCCACCTTTTTACTGAAAAAGTTTCTGAGCCGTTTATAACATTTTCCCTGTGCCTTATAACCGCTTCCACTGAAAACATACCAAGAAGAGGCAAAATGGACAAGCACTGCCCTAAGGCAGTCGCAAATGCCTCCCTGATGCCAAAGACGCTCAGTATATATAATATCGAAAAAGAATTCACACACCCTCGAATTGCAAGAACAGGGTGAATTACACGTAATGGAAGTATACTGTGTGAAATAAAAACGGAGAATATCCATATCAGATTAAGCCACGAAAGACGGATAAAATCTGCAAGCGACACTGCCTTATCGTATGTGTATATCTCCTCCGTAAGTGTGGGATCGGATTTTAGTTGCCCGTAGAAAAGTATTATTCCTAAGATAATACCGACAATAAAATTAATTCCGGTGGATATGTATAGTTTTTTGCGGTCATTATTCATTGAAAGCACCTCAAAAAATACTATTCTTGTCCCCGCCGTAATATTACATAGCCGACAGAATTTCTAAAAGCTCGCCCGTAGAATGTGCAATTTTTATAGCTCCGCTGTTTTCAAGCTCCCCATCAGCTGCGTAGCCGTAGCTTACGCCGATACATTCAATATTATTTTTGGCAGCACCTATCACGTCATGTTCCCTGTCTCCCACCATGATTGTGTTTTCAGTTGTGGCACCAAGGGAATCCATAGCGTTTTTAATAACAAGTGCCTTGTCAGTATTTCTACCGTCCAGCTCACTTCCCTCAAGGTGTGACAAAAACGGCTTGATACCATATTTTTCCGCAATTCTATCGGCAAATACAGTTGGCTTACTTGTTGCTATTGCGAGTATCTTTCCTTCAGATTTAAGCTTTTCAAGCATTGGAATTATACCATCATATATCTCATTTTCAAAAAGTCCTATCGGAGCAAAACGCTCACGATAAATTTCAACAGCCCTTACTGCATCCTCCTCCGAAAGGGACGCATACTCCATAAACTGTTCCTTGAGCGGAGGGCCTATAAAACAGAGAAGTTCGTTACAATCACGCTCAATTCCAAAATGTCTTAGTGCATGCTGAACACATTTTGTAATACCTTCCTTGGGATTAGTAAGTGTCCCGTCAAGGTCAAAAAGAATATATTTAATCAAAACAAGACTTCCTTTCTACAAAATTCTTGAAATTCTGCACGATTTCTTATATAATAACACTGTTTGCGAAACTTTTCAAGAAAGGAAACAGTTTTATGCAAAAAACAAATGTTATGCGTATGCTTGATAAAGCAAAAATTTCATATACAACAGTTACCTATGACGTAGATGAATCCGACCTTTCAGGCACTCACGTTGCTCATTGCACCGGTATGGATCCAAAAATGGTTTTTAAAACATTGGTTGCCAAGGGCGACAAAAACGGATTTTGCGTTTTCTGTGTTCCCTGCGACTGTGAGGTAGACCTGAAAAAGGCAGCCAAGGTAACAGGAGATAAAAAAGTGGAGTTTCTGCATCTTAAAGACCTTCTCCCCGTTACAGGATATATCCGAGGTGGATGCAGCCCTATTGGTATGAAAAAGCGTTTTCCCACATTCATTCATGAAAGTGCACAAAGCTATGATTCCATTGCCGTAAGTGGCGGAATAAGGGGATTACAGGTTATTCTGTCAGCATCTGAACTGGCAGAATTTACAGGTGCAAAATTTGCTAATCTTATTTCGGAGGAATGAAACAAATGGATAATTCTAAAAAGAGCCTTCCTGCAAAATTTGCTCTGCTCCTTGCAACAATCATATGGGGCTCAACATTTTTTATAATGGAAGAAACAATTCAAAATATCAGCATATTCTGGCTGCTTGCAATAAGATTTTCCCTTGCAGCATTGATTCTTGCAGCAGTGCTTGTTAAGCATTTAAGGGTGCTTAACAAGGGATATCTGTGGCGTGGATTTATAATGGGTTTATTTGTTATTACTGCGTATGTTTTTCAGACTTACGGATTGGCTGATGAGGCAACAACCCCCGGCAAAAATGCATTTTTAACTGCAATTTACTGTGTTATAGTACCATTTTTGGCATGGCCTCTTACACATATCCGTCCCGATAGATACAACATTTGTGCAGCGGTTTTGTGTATATTCGGTATTACGCTTATCTCCGTTACAGGAAACGATTTTTCAACCGTGTGCTTTGGCGACTTATTAACTTTATTGGGAGGTATATTCTTCTCCCTACATATGATTTCCGTTGCCGTATTTTCTAAAGACTACAACATACTTCTTCTTACTATGATACAGTTTCTCTTTGCAGGAATTATTGCGTGGATACCTGCGATTTTATTTGAACCCGTGCCTTCTGGATTGCCTTTTTCGGGTGTTATGTCTATTTTATATCTTACTGTTATGGCAACCTGCCTTTGCTATATACTGCAAAATGCGGGACAGAAATTCACTACACCTTCAACTGCAGCACTTATTCTCAGTTTGGAAGCGGTGTTCGGTGTACTCTTCTCAGTAATGTTTACGTCCGAAAGGCTTACCCCAAAGGTTCTTACAGGATTTTTCATTGTATTTGTGTCAATAGTGATTTCTGAGGTAAAGCCCAGAATTTTTAAAAGAAACGAACTAAAATAAAAGAGGTTGCAGCAAAAGCTGCAACCTCTTTTTTAATCCGTTCTTAACATACGCAGTGCATCCATTCTAAGGTCAAGCTCCGCACTGAGGTTCGCACAGTGCAAAAGCTCCTCCGCCATTTTTTCGGAGAACTCAATATCCTTTTTATATCTTAGCTGATGCTCTAAGCTTGCCCACGTATCCATAGCAATAGTGCGAAGCTGAATTTCAACCTTCATACTCCTTTTCTCATGAGCGAGAAATATGGGGACACTTACAATCAGATGAAGCGACCTGTATCCATTCGGCTTAGGATTTTTTATATAGTCTTTCTCGCAAATTAAGGTTATATCGTCCTGTTTTAAAAGTGCGTCCCTGAGCATATACACGTCATCAGTAAAAGAGCATACTACACGAACCCCTGCTATGTCATTGAGGCTCTTTTCAATAGATTCTATTGAAAGCTCCTCGCCCCTGCTTTCCAGTTTTTTGCGAATGCTGAAAAGACTTTTAAGCCTTGTTTTCATACCATTTATGGGATTTCTGTCATAACGGAGAGAAAACTCCTCGTTAAGCACATTGAACTTGGTTTCAACTTCCATCATGGCACAACGATAATACGCCATCAATGTATCAAAAGCCATCATACGCTCGCTCAGTGCTTCAATATCCGTATTTTTAAAAAATGATTTTACACGTTTTTGATATTCTTCTTTTTCGTAATTCAAAACTACACCTCATTATTTAACCAAATCCACTAATATTATATCTAAGTGAATTAAAAAGGTCAATTGTGTTTTCAATTCGTTAAAATTTAGGACTATACATAAAGGGGTAGCAACTCTTGTTTATTAACGTCTACAAGTCCCAAAGTTGTCATTTTTAATGAAGGTATAACAGAAAGGCTTACAAATGCCATATTCATAAACGGCTCTATATCATTCGGTACACCAAGACCGTACACAGCGTTTCGTACGTTTTCATTTGCTTGTGCGATTTCCTCTCCCGATACGTCAGACATCAGCCCCGCAACAGGAAGAGTCATCTGTGCAATTATTTTGCCGTCAGCTACAACTACATTTCCGCCCGATGTGCAAATGTGATTTGCAGCAATTGCCATATCCTCGTCATTAGTACCTATAACAATCAGGTTATGGGAATCGTGCGATACAGATGATGCAATAGCACCTTTTTTAAGGCCTATACCCTTTATAAATCCAATTCCCTTATGCCCTGTGTTTTTATGTCTTTCGATAACTGCTAATTTAAGAATATCTTCCTCGGTATCAATTCCGTTTTGCTTATTCCAATTTATATTTGCAATATATTCTTCTGTTATAAGCTCGCCCGGAACAACCTTAATCACACGGCATTTTTCACTTTTTTCCTCAATATGAAAATCGCTGGGGGAAAGCTTCTCTGTATGAAAAGAATTAAGCACTGTTTCCTTGAGTTGCGGACTGATTTCAGGCGTTTTTATATCGATTATTTTTTCATCATTTACAACCTTTACGCCTGAGGAATAAACGTCTTTTACCTTTACCTCTTTTAGATTTTCAAGCACCAGAATATCTGCTCTGTAACCAGGTGCTATGGCACCTACATACTTAAGCCCGAAATACTGTGCCGCCTGTATAGTTGCCATCTGTATTGCAGTAATTGGAGATTTCCCTTTTTGTACGGCTAAACGAATGATGTTATCTATATGTCCGTCTTTCATAATATCGGCAGGGTGCCTGTCATCAGTTGCAAGAATGCACCGATGATTATACGGAGCTTCAAATAATTCAATCAGTGCGTCAAGGTTTCTGGCAGCTGTTCCCTGCCTTATCATAATACACTGACCTTTTCTTATTTTTTCTTTTGCTTCATCAATATCCGAACATTCATGGTCACTGCCAATTCCGGCGGAAATATATTTATCCAATGCGTTTCCTCTGAGGAACGGGGCATGACCGTCAACACTTTTTCCAAGAAGCAGTGCATCGGAAATTTTACTTAAAACTCCTTCGTCACCCGATATAACTCCGGGATAATTCATCATTTCTCCTAATCCTAAAACACGAGGAGAGCTGTAAAGCGGTCTGAGGTCCTCTGCACATAAAACGGCTCCCGATTCGTCAAACGAAGTGGCAGGCACGCAGGAGGGCAACATAAAATAGACGTTCAGCGGGATGCCTCTACTTGCTTCCAGCATATACGTAATTCCGTCTACACCGCA
>JAZLEL010000041.1:0-17666 GCA_045615265.1 Clostridia bacterium
AAAATCTGCACAAAATTTCGTTCGTTTGAGGTTCGGAGAATTTTTTGCAAACTATTTTTCTGCCGATACAAGGCAAAAACGAAGTCCATACTATCGTATGGGCAAGGCTTTTAACGACGTAGCGGCACAAAAGAGGAAGCAGAAAACGTGGTTCGGATAATACTTCAATGGCTAAGCATTTTTTTAAGGAACATTCCTGTGTAGGAGTTAGGATTTTTTGCTACCTCCTCAGGGGTACCTTCTGCCACAACCATACCTCCGTTGTCACCGCCCTCGGGACCAAGGTCTATTATGTGGTCAGCAGTCTTTATCACGTCAAGATTATGCTCAATTACAAGAACGGTATTTCCTTCCTCCACAAATCGGTCAAGCACATCGATAAGCCTATGCACATCTGCCGAATGAAGTCCTGTTGTGGGCTCGTCAAGGATATAGATTGTCTTGCCGGTAGAACGCTTGGAAAGCTCTGTCGCAAGCTTGACACGCTGTGCCTCTCCTCCCGAAAGGGTGGTTGAGGATTGTCCGAGCTTTATATATCCCAGACCAACATCTTTGATTGTCTGAAGCTTGTTTTTGATTTTGGGGATGGCATCAAAAAACTCAGTCGCCTCATCTATCGTCATATCCAGAACCTCAAAAATGTTTTTTCCCTTGTAGTGAACATCCAAGGTTTCTCTGTTGTATCTTTTTCCTTTACAAACCTCGCACGGCACATAAACATCGGGAAGGAAATGCATCTCAATTTTAATTATACCGTCACCTGAGCAGGCTTCGCATCTGCCGCCACGGACATTAAAGCTAAAACGACCTGCATTATATCCTCTTGCCCTTGCTTCAGGAGTCTGGGCAAAAAGCTCACGTATATCATTAAACACACCTGTATATGTCGCAGGATTGGAGCGTGGTGTACGTCCGATAGGCGACTGGTCTATTTCTATGACCTTGTCAAGATTTTCTATTCCCTCAATTGTCTTGTGTCTGCCGGGAACCTGCTTGGAACGATTCAGTTTATATGCCAGATGCTTGTAAACAACCTCATTTACAAGGGAGCTTTTACCGCTGCCTGAAACTCCCGTAACGCAGACAAATTTTCCTAAGGGGATATCAACATTAACATCCTTAAGATTATTCTCAGACGCCTTTACAACTCTGATTTTTTTGCCGTTACCGCTTCTGCGGTTTTTTGGGACTTCGATTTTCTTTCTTCCGCTGAGGTAGTCGCCCGTGATAGAATTTTTATTATTTATAATATCTTCCACAGTTCCCTGTGCGATAATTTCACCGCCGTGAATACCTGCACCAGGACCTACATCAACGATATGGTCTGCGGCGAACATTGTATCCTCATCATGCTCTACTACGATAAGCGTATTTCCCATATCTCTGAGTGATTTAAGTGCATCAATGAGCCTGTTATTATCACGCTGATGAAGTCCAATACTCGGCTCGTCAAGGATATAAAGCACTCCTACAAGTCCTGAACCAATCTGTGTGGCGAGGCGGATTCTCTGTGCTTCGCCGCCAGAAAGAGTTCCTGCCGAGCGTGAGAGTGTAAGATATTCAAGACCGACATTGTTAAGAAAGCCGATACGTGCATTGATTTCCTTTAATATTTCTTCTGCAATTATAGCTTGCTGCTTTTCAAGCTTTATAGAATCAAAAAAGCTTTTTGCATTACTTACTGAAAGATTACATACCTCATCTATATTTTTTCCGTCAACAGTTACGCTTAGGCTCTCTCTGCGAAGTCTTTTTCCCTTACATTCATTACAGGGGATTTCACGCATAAGCCCCTCTATATCCATTTTTGACCAATCACTGTCAGTTTCGTCATAACGGCGTTGCAGATTGGCTACAATACCCTCAAACGGAGTCTTGTATCTTGAAAGACCGCGTTTTCCCATATGCTCTATTTCAATTTCTTCACTGCCTGTGCCGAAAAGAATTATATCGACAACTTCCTTAGGCAAATCCTTAACAGGGGTGTTCAAACTGAAATTATATTTTTTTGCAAGAGCACGGAAGATGGCATTTGCCATACTGCCCTCATTGTCGGGGGCACGCCATCCGCTTACAGAAAATGCACCCTCCAAAATCGAAAGCTCATCACTGATGAGAACGAGAGACGGGTCGACACGCTTTAAAAGCCCTATACCGCTGCATTTAGGGCATGCACCCATAGGATTGTTGAAGGAAAACATTCTCGGAGAAAGCTCCGCCATACTTATACCGCAATCATCACAGGCATAGTTACGGCTGAACATCATTTCTTCCTCTCCGTCTAAAATCATAACAATGCCATCGGCCTGATGAAGTGCTGTTTCTATTGAATCTGCAAGACGTGTGCGGATATCACTGCGGACAACCAGTCTGTCAACTACTATTTCTATGTTGTGTTTTTTCTGCTTTTCAAGCTCTATTTCTTCTGACAAATCATAAATAATCCCATCTACACGAACACGCACGTAGCCACTTTTTCGCGCATTTTCAAACACTTTCTGATGCTCGCCTTTTTTTCTGCGGATAACGGGAGCAAGAACCTGAACACGGCTTCCCTCAGGCAGGCGGAGTACCTTGTCCACAATCTGGTCAAGGGATTGCTGTGATATCACCTTTCCGCAGTTAGGGCAATGAGGAACACCCGCACGTGCGTATAAAAGGCGGAGATAATCATATATTTCCGTCACAGTCCCTACGGTGGAACGGGGGTTTTTATTGGTGGTTTTCTGATCTATGCTTATTGCAGGACTAAGCCCCTCAATATAGTCTACTTCGGGCTTTTCCATCTGTCCTAAGAACATTCTTGCATATGATGAAAGAGATTCAACGTAACGCCGCTGACCCTCTGCATAAATAGTATCAAATGCGAGAGAGGTCTTTCCGCTGCCTGATACACCTGTAAAAACAATCAGCTTATCACGGGGAATAGTCAGGTTTACGTTTTTAAGGTTATTTTCACGTGCTCCCTGGATTATGATTTCTTCTTTCTTCATATTACATCACATCCTTTTTCAGTCGTTTTATCCTGTCTCTGATTTTAGCTGCGTCCTCGAATCTAAGTTCCTCTGCTGCTATACGCATCTCATTCTCAAGCTTCGAGAGAACTGCTTCTATATTCTTGAGGGGAGATTGTTCCTCTTCCTCGGTAACAGCCGCAATAACGCCGCCTACCGCCTTAACTATTGTCTTTGGAGTAATACCATGCTCCGTGTTATACTTCTGCTGAATTTCACGGCGGCGGTTTGTCTCGTCAATAGCACGCCTCATTGAATCAGTAATAGTGTCGGCGTACATTATAACCTTACCCTTTGCATTTCTGGCAGTTCTGCCTATTGTCTGAATAAGGGAGGTTTCGCTTCTTAAAAAGCCTTCCTTGTCAGCGTCCAATATCGCCACAAGGGAAACTTCAGGAATGTCAAGTCCTTCCCTGAGTAGATTTATTCCAACCAAAACATCAAACACGCCCAGCCTTAAATCACGTACAATTTCAAGACGCTCAAGAGTTTCAACATCGGAATGCATATATTTTACCTTTATACCCATACTGCGAAGATAATCTGTCAGGTCCTCTGCCATTTTTTTTGTAAGAGTAGTTACCAAGACCCTCTCTTTCTTGTCAACACGAGCATAAATTTCCGTAATAAGGTCATCAATCTGCCCATTGACGGGACGAACAAAAATTTCGGGGTCAAGCAGCCCTGTCGGACGGATAAGCTGCTCTGCCACACTGCTTGAATGGTCGTATTCATACTGCGCAGGAGTTGCACTTACATAGATAACCTGATTGAGTCTTTTTTCAAATTCGTCAAAGCTTAAAGGTCTGTTATCAAATGCAGACGGCAGGCGGAAGCCATACTTTACAAGGCTTTCCTTTCTGCTGCGGTCGCCTGCATACATGGCACGTACCTGCGGAATAGTAACGTGACTTTCATCGATTACGAGCAAAAAGTCGTCAGGAAAATAGTCAATGAGAGTGTATGGTGCACTGCCAGGTTCTCTGCCGCTTATGTGTCTGGAGTAATTTTCGATACCGCTGCAAAAACCAATCTCACGTATCATTTCTATATCATAATTTGTTCTTTCTTCAAGTCGCTGAGCCTCAAGAAGACGGTCGTTGTCACGAAGTTCTTTAAGGCGTATTTCAAGCTCTTCTTTGATAGAGGCTATCGCCTGCTCCCTCTTTTCGGGAGTGGTAACATAGTGCGATGCAGGGTATATTCCTATATGCTGCCTTACTCCGCGGACCTCCCCCGTAAGGGTATCAATCTCTGTTATACGGTCAATTTCATCGCCGAAAAATTCTATTCTTACGGCATCCTCCCCGCTGCTTATAGGGAAAACTTCCAGAACATCTCCACGGACACGGAATTTTCCACGTACGAAGTTAATATCGTTACGTTCATATTGCATTTCAATAAGCTTTCGCACAACTTCATCACGGTCCTTCTGCATACCGGGTCGCAAAGACAGAACAAGTGTGCTGTAATCCTCTGGATCTCCAAGTCCGTATATGCAGCTGACAGATGCAACAACAATTACATCACGTCTTTCAAAAAGTGCCATCGTTGCACTGTGTCGGAGCTTATCAATTTCATCGTTAATCTGTGCGTCTTTTTCAATATAAGTATCGCTGGAGGGAATATACGCCTCTGGCTGATAGTAGTCATAGTAGGAAACGAAATACTCAACTGCATTTTCAGGGAAAAACTCCTTAAACTCACTGCACAGCTGTGCTGCCAGCGTTTTGTTATGTGCAAGCACCAGAGTGGGTTTATTTACACGTGCAATGGTGTTAGCTACGGTAAAGGTTTTACCACTACCTGTAACGCCAAGAAGAACCTGTCCCCTGTTTCCGCTTTCTATGCTTTTTACAAGTGATTCAATAGCTGCAGGCTGGTCGCCTGTTGGTTTAAAATCCGATACAAGCTTGAAATTCAAAGTTTTCCCTCCCTGTTACTAAAATAAGTCATTATATTATTTTACACCGTATCTGAAAGTTTTTCAACTGTTAAAATCAGGAAAAAAGATAGGTTTTGGGGGATTTTTTTCAGAGTTTTAAAATTTTTGTGCACTTTTCACAAAAAAATATTATAAAAGGTGTTTAATTATTATAATTTGCTTATTGTAATTTGTAGAAAAATGCATTATTATATACACGTACCCAAAAGGTACTTAAACTTTTTTTCATTTTCCCTCCTTTTAGTGGCAGACGTATTCCTTGTCTGTCATATTTTTTTTGCCTTTTTTGGAATAGAGGACAATTTCTCCTCATATATTCGTGGTGTGAGGAGGATTAAACATGGAAATAAATATTAAAAATGAAACCCTGCCTGTGTGCAGTGCCGTATGCCGCATTAAAAACAACTTTTCAGCAGAGTGTGACGTCATAGTCCCTGATTCTAAGCCTGATATACTGAAGGTGCTTCAGTTAAGTGCGTGTCCAAAGGTGACAAGCTGTGAAACACGAAACGGACATTTAATCGTGACAGGCAGTATTAGCTTTGACATTCTGTATCTTGCTGATAACGAGGAAAAAGATGTAAAATCCATCACTTCCACCTGCGAGTTTTCTAACCTTGTCCGTGACAGCAATATAGGTGACTCTATGCTGACCTTTTCAGATGTTGATGTAAGCGACCTTAATTGCAATGTTGCAAACTGCCGCAAGCTTTCATTAAAAGCCTCGCTTTGTATGAATGCATGCGTTTACTCATGTTGCAGTCTTGATATAATTACGGATATTGAGGGTGCTTGCACAAAAAAGCAAAATCTTATCTCCGATGTGATTTGTGCACACGCACAGGATACAACGATTATAACTGACAGCTTTACCCTTGCTCCTGATAAGGCTCCTATTGCCGAAATACTAAAAGCAGACGCTGCGGTTACTGAAAGCGACCTTAAAATCATAGACGACAAGGCTATTATAAAGGGAATTGTACGGATTACTGTGCTTTATCGAAGTGATGCTTCAATTGAATATGCCCAGACAGAGGTTTCATTTGCCCATATTCTGGAGGCAGACGGAATACGTGAGGATATGAATTGCGAGCACAAGGTTAAGCTGACTGATATCTCAGCAGCGGCTAATCTGGATTCGGATGGCAAAATGTGTGTTATCGATATTTCCACGCAAATGGCTCTTCGGGTTGTTGCACGCCGAAATAAATCAGTTGAATGTGTTGTAGATGCATATTTACCTCACGGGGCACTTGATTGCAGTTACTCGCCCGTAAGCGTAGATAATCTGGAAACAGTTATTAACAGAGATGTTGATTTTCGCGAGGGGGTAACTCTTCCCGACACGGTCCCCCCCATCGGCACTATTTATCAGGTAATTGCACGCCCCTTTACCGAAAGCTGTGTCTCTGAGGGAGGAAAGCTACATATCCTTGGGTATACAGAGGTTTATCTGCTCTATCTAAGCAGCGATACCGATACTCCTGCCTGCAGTTATAAGACGAACATAGATTTTTCTGTTGAATGCGACTCCCCCGGTTGTATGCTTACTCCTGTTGCTTCCTGTAAGCTTAAGAACATAAGCTACACCATAAATGACGAAAAGACGGTAGATCTTAGGGGCAGCGTAGATGTGGAGGTAGAGTGTATCCGTACTACTGAGGCAGATATAGTTTATAACCTCTCTCCTGCTGAATATACCCTACCCCAGCGTCCTTCCATTATTGTGTCATGTGTGCATGCAGGAAGAACACTTTGGGATATTGCCAAGGAATATGCCGTAAATCCCGAAGATATCTTGGCGGCAAATGCCCTTGAATCAGAGGCGGATTTGCATAGCGGAGCAGCTCTTATTATACCTAAATAAATTAAGGCAAAAAAGAGGATGACCAATTCATCCTCTTTAAATATTTTTCCTCATACTGCTGATAGCACTTTTTTCAAGGCGTGACACCTGTGCCTGACTTATGCCGACCTCGTTTGCCACCTCGGTTTGTGTCTTCCCGCGGAAAAACCTCATAATTATAATCATCTTCTCCCTGTCTGTAAGTCTATCCATAGCTTCACGCAGGGAGATTTTTTCTATCCATTCCTCATCAATATTTTTCTTGTCCGATACCTGGTCCATAACATAGACCGCATCTCCCCCGTCATGGTACACCGGTTCAAAAAGCGATATAGGCTCCTGTATCGCATCTAGAGCCATCGCAACTTCTTCGGGGGTCTGCTCAATTGCCTTTGCAATTTCTGCACAGGTTGGCTCATGATTATTTTCGCTTATCATTTTTTCACGCACGCAGAGGGCTTTGTATGCAATATCACGAAGCGAGCGGGAGACCCTTACAGCATTGTTATCCCTTAAGTATCTGCGTATTTCACCTATAATCATTGGCACAGCATAGGTAGAAAACTGTACGTCCAGCTCTGTATTAAAATTATCGATAGATTTAATAAGCCCGATGCAGCCTACCTGAAAAAGGTCATCAACATTTTCTCCCCTGTTATTAAATCTTCCTATTACGCTAAGGACAAGTCTGAGGTTTCCCCGTATAAAGGTTTCGCGGGCGGCAGTGTCACCCTGTTTGATTTTTTCAAAAAGCTCCCTTTTTTCCTGTGCTGTAAGAGTAGGCAGCTTTGATGTATTAACTCCGCATATCTCAACTTTATTTATCATAAAAAGCCTCCGCAAGAAAAAATTAGTACAAATTAATCTTGCCCTTAAAGGCTTTTTATTATGCAGTATAAAGAAAGCGTGGATGTTAATTTTTTATGTCTTTTTTTACGGCATTATTTACAATCTTAACTTTTTTTGTTATGATGTAGCTATGTTAGTTTTTCAAGTTTTAAAAAGGAATGATTTAAATGGCAGAAAAATATGGTACCATACCAAAGAAATTCACCCTTAAATGGTGGGAGTATTTCTGGATGTATTACAAGAGGTATATTATTATACTGGCAATTATAATAGCAATAATAGGAATCACCGTTTTCAGCAAAATTATGGCTCCAAGATATGATTTGACACTTACCTATGCCGGAAGCAAAGTGTTTTCTGAGGAAACCGTTCAAAATGTTGAGCAGACTCTCTCCCCCTTATGTAAAGATATTGATAAAAACGGAGAAAAAGCCCTCTTTTTCTCTCAGCTGAATTTTAGCGAAGACGTGCCGGAGGTTCAATATATGTCAACCGTGCTTGCAAGGCTGAACATGGCATTCGCAGAAGACGAAACCTACATTTTTATTCTTGACAAAGAAAGGGCATCGACATTCATGGGCGAAACTCCCGAAGACACAGCCTATGCCCCTCTCAACGACTGGCTTGCGGCAGATATTTCAAATTTGGGTACGCTTTCTGCACATGGAGTAGACTACGGCGTAGATATTTCAAATTGCGAAATGTTCAAGGATTTGGGGATGGATGTATCTGACCACTATCTATTTATAAGATACTACCCAAGAAAAGACCAGCAGAAAAAGCACCTCGCAGGATATAATGCTGCAATAGAATTTGCAAACAGACTTCTTAGCGGGAAATAATCCTATATAATGAAAACTGAGGTAAAATAATGATTATTTTACCTCAGTTTTTTTATTCTTTTTGTTTGCTGATAACGAAAACGGCTCCCAAAATCAAAATCATTCCTGATACAGAGGCTATTGAAAGCGATTCATGAAAAACAAGAACGCTGAAAACCGTTGCTGCAAGAGGCTCTAAAATTCCGATTGATGCAGCAGTTCCTGCGGGAAGAACCTTAAGCGACAGAGTATAAAGGAAATAAGGCAATACACCTGTCAGCACTCCCATACCCACTGCGAGGGCTACTGTAACCTTAGGGTCTACCATAATGCATTTAACCATCGATATAGGATTTGACAAAATAGCTCCTCCCAACGTAGCAAAAAGGAAGCAATAAAAAGTTGCCTTGACAGGATTAATTTTATTTTTCATTTCTATTTTTGTAAAAATATTATAAGAGGCATATGAAATTCCTGCCATAAATCCCATCAAAATACCAACTGCATTAAATTTAAGTCCTCCGATTACTCCCGACACAAGGGCACAGCCTACAATCATACAAATAACGGAAACTGCCTTTATCTTCGTAAGCTTTTCTCCAATAAATGTCACCGAATAAATCATAACAAATATGGGTGCCGTATACATAAGCACCACGGCTGTCGAAATTGATGTGAGCTGCAACGAAGAAAAATAGCAGCTTGCAGTAGACAAAAATGCAAGACCGCTACCTGCAGAAAGGAGAAGTTCCTTAATGTTTGCCTTGAAAAGTTTTCTGTTTGCAAGAAGTATGTAAATTCCTATACATAAAACGGAAATTCCACTTCTTATCAGTGTCAGTTCGATAGAATTAACTCCGTATGGTGACAGAAAATTTACAAATATTCCCGCCGTTCCCCATAGAACACCTGCTATTATAATATAAAACAGTGACAGTTTTTTCATTATTAACCCCTCTTGAGCATCATCTAGTTTTGGATTATATCATATTTTTCTATTAGTGTAAATATATTGAAACAGAAATTTTCCGGAGTTAAACCAGCTACTTATTAAGGACTCTTTTATCATTATTTCTAAAAAAAGTAATAAATTCACTAGACAAATCCATAAGATAAATGTATAATAATCTTTGTTAGGGATTTTCCCGATAAATTCTACAAAATAATTTGGAGATGTGCAAAATGAAACTTATTATCAAAAACAACTACGATGAAATGTGTGCATGGGCAGCACAACATATTGCTGATGCAATCAATAATCATAACGAAGACCGTCCCTTCATTCTTGGACTTCCTACCGGTTCATCTCCCCTCGGTGTTTATAAAAGACTGATTGAAATGAACAAGGCTGGTAAAGTAAGCTTTAAGAATGTTGTAACATTCAACATGGATGAATATGTTGGTCTTCCCAGAGAGCATGACCAGAGCTACTGGTACTTCATGCATGACAATTTCTTCAATCACATTGATATTCCTGCTGAAAACGTTAATATCCTCAATGGTATGGCTGATGACCTTGAAAAAGAATGTCAGCGTTATGAAGACAAAATTGCTTCCTACGGCGGAATTGACCTTTTCCTTGGCGGAAGCGGTGTAGACGGTCACATTGCTTTCAACGAGCCGTTTACTTCTCTCACCTCTCGCACAGGTGTACGTGCTTTAACACAGGATACTTTGATTGTTAACTCACGTTTCTTTGGAAATGACCCCGATAAAGTTCCGAAAACAGCTCTTTCAGTTGGTGTTGGAACAGTGTGCGATTCTAAAAAGGTTCTTCTCCTTATCAGCGGTCACAACAAGGCTCGTGCTCTTCGTCATTGCGTTGAGGGCGGCGTTGACCACGCTTGGACAATCAGCGCTCTTCAGCTTCATCCAAACGGAATCATCGCTTGTGATGAAGATGCTTGCGGCGAATTAAAGGTTGATACTTACAAATATTTCAAAGAGATTTACAAAGACGAAAAGTAAGTTTGAAATTTACTAAAGGCTCCGGCAGATTAATCTGCCGGAGCCTTTTTATTACTATAAAATTATGGTTTCTCCCATTTGGGGAATATGTACCACAGTGTCCCCTTTTACAGTTTTTTCAACTGCATCCCAAAGTCCGTATACGTCATTTTCTCTTTCCGGTAAATGTAGGATTACAATATGCCTTGCGTTAAAAGCCTTAGTCATTTTCCACGCAGAATATGTGTTTGCATATGCAAAGGGTGCGATTATAACATCCGGAGCGGGCAGATTTTCTGCATTCTTCCATTCGAGAGGAGATGCATCACCCATAAACCAAACCGTTTTGCTACCCTGCAATATAAAACTCATATGCGTAATATCACATTTACCTATATGACGTGTAGGAATTGCCCGAAGGCTTACCCCATTTCTTTCTAAAACGAAGACCTCAGACCCGTAAACGGGTCTGAGTGTCTTTTTTTCATATGCTTTAGCGTAATCTGAGTCATAATGATCATCGTGCTGATGTGTAAATGCCACAATGTCAGGGAATTCTTTTGTCAACTCATCCTTTATTTTCTCAGGGGTTTCCATATAAAATTCCACTCTTTTAGAGACACCGTCCAACAGTATAGATAAACTGTCCGTTTTAATCAGCACACCGGCATTTGCCGTTCTTCTTATTTCCAATTATACGCCCTGCTT
The DNA here is from genome assembly GCA_045615265.1 of Clostridia bacterium. GTDB lineage: Bacteria > Bacillota > Clostridia > UMGS1883 > UMGS1883 > UMGS1883. The sequence goes on from JAZLEL010000041.1 coordinate 11,131, forward strand.
TGCTCTGCGGTAAGCTTCTGCTTCTGTGCAGCCGTTTTCAACAACGTGACCGGGAAGCGGAACGAGCTTTTCATGGATAGCATCGATAATCCAGCCGGGCTGCGGGAAGAAGAATTCATCGAACTCGAAGGGAGGTGTTATCCAGTTGCGAGCACCAACTACTACGGGCGGTGCATCAAGGTCATCGAAGCAAAGCTCTGTAAGATTCTTTGCGATGTCGTTCATAAATGAACCACGTGCACAAGCATCAGATACAAGAACAACTCTGCCTGTCTTCTTAACAGATTCAACAATCTTTGTATAATCGAGGGGAACGAGAGAATGGATGTTGATTACATCTGCCTCCATACCATACTTTTCGCTGAGCTGTTTAGCAGCATCAACTGCACGGTAGAGTGCAGCACCGATAGTAAGAATTGTTACGTCCTTACCGTCACGAACCTTATTAACATCACCAAACTCGATTTCGTATCTTTCAGCAGGAACGCCGCCCTCGTGGAACTGCTCACCAACGTCATAAATTCTCTGGCTTTCAAAGAATACAACGGGGTCAGTACCCTTAAGTGCTGTTTCCATAAGACCCTTAGCTTCCCAAGGAGTTGCGGGGAAGCAAACCTTAAGACCGGGGATATGAGCACAAAGTGCTGTCCAGTCCTGAGAGTGCTGAGCACCATACTTAGAACCAACAGATACACGAAGAACTACGGGCATCTTAAGAATGCCTGCGCTCATTGCCTGCCACTTACTCATCTGGTTGAAGATTTCGTCACCTGCACAACCGATGAAGTCAGCATACATAAGCTCAACCAATGCACGGCCGCCTGAAAGAGCATAACCAACAGCAGTACCTACGATAGCTGCTTCTGCAATGGGAGAGTTAAAGAGACGGCAGTGAGGGAATGCATCCATCATACCACGGTATACTGCGAATGCACCGCCCCAGTCACGGCAGTCTTCACCATAAGCGATAAGGGTGGGATCTTCGTAGAAGCGGTCATAAATAACTTCGCTCATTGCGTCACGAAGGTTAAAGAGCTTCATCTTGGAAACAGGCTTGCCATCCTTCATAGGAGCACGCTCTTTTTCCTTAAGCTTCTTATATGCGGGAACTTCGTTAAGAGGCATATTAACCTCAGGTTCTCTATCATCAAACTTTTCAACCTTTTCGTTGGAGAACATCATACGTTCAACAACTGCGGGGTCCTTCTTGAAATCAACATAGGGGCTGATGGAAGGATCAGATGCAGCCTTACAGATAAGAGTCATACGCTCTGCTGTTTCTGCAAGGATAGCTTCAAGATCACTGTCGCCTGTAACACCTGCATCAACAAGACCCTGACGGTATGTGATGATCGGGTCAATTGCCTGCCATGCTTCGATTTCTTCCTTAGTACGATAAGCGTTCTGGTCGGATACAGAGTGTCCGCTGTAACGGTATGTAAGAGTATCAAGCATAACGGGACCTTCACCCTTACGAAGGATTTCAAGCTTACGCTCCATAGCATCGATAACTGCAAGAGGATTGAAGCCGTTAACTCTTTCAGCATGGAACTGAGTGGGGCTTACACCGGAGCCGATACGAGCAAGCATATCGTAACCCATTGTTTCACCTCTGGTCTGGTCACCCATACCATAGGAGTTGTTAAATACGTTGTAAAGAATGGGCATACCACCTTTGTGGCTTTCCCAAAGTGTATGGAACTGATCCATAGCAGCAAAGTTCATAGCTTCCCAAACAGGGCCACGAGCCATAGAGCCGTCACCTGAGTTACATACTACGATACCCTGCTTGCCGTTAACTTTCTTAAAGAGTGCAGCACCTGTTGCGATTGCAGCAGAGCCACCAACGATAGCGTTGTTGGGGTAAATACCAAAGGGAAGGAAGAATGCGTGCATTGAGCCGCCCATACCCTTGTGGAAACCTGTTTCACGTGCAAAGATTTCGGAAAGTGTTCCGTAAAGAATGAAACGGATAGCAAGCTCCTTAACGTCCTTAACGGGGCCAAGCTTTTCTGTTGCACGGAGGGCACTACCGCCAAGGAAGCCTTCCATGATTGTCATAAGGTCCTGTTCGCTGAGCTTGTGGATACAGGAAAGAGCCTTTGCAAGGATTTCACTGTGGCTTCTGTGTGAACCGAATGAGAAGTCATTCTGGTCAAGAAGATAAGCCTGACCAACTGCTGCAGCTTCCTGCCCTACTGAAAGGTGTGCAGGACCGGGATATGTAGTTTCAATTCCGTTATATACACCCTGTGTCTTAATGAGGCTGAGCATTGACTCAAACTCACGAAGAACTGTGATATCACGATAGATACGAACAAGATCTTCATCTTTATAGCGTTTACGCTCGTCCTTGATTGTCTTGTTGTACTGGTTAACGGGGATGTCCTTAAAGGTAATTTTGCCGGGAGCCAGGGTCTCGGCGGGATCAACAAATAAACTCTTAGGCATATTCTATTTCCTCCTTTGGCATAAGGGAGCCCAGCCCAATATGCCTTAAACTTGTTAAATTTTTATTCTTTTCATTTGTCGTTCTCGAAAGGCGCCAGCCTATCTTCGTCCTCCGCATAAAAATTATATAAAATTTTCCTGCGTTTAAGGTCGAAGAGTTTAAAAACAAGAAATTTTGTTATAAGACAAAGAAAATTCAAGAATAATACTGTCGTATATTTGCAGAATTTTCTGCAGTATTATGCGAAATTTATGTTTTTAAACCATATTGGACCGGACTGCCTTATGCCTATATGTGAAAAATTGCTTCACGGATTATTTCTACTACTGTGGGATGAGGGAACACAAGCTTCTGAAGACGATTGGGAGTAAGCTCTGTATCAATCATCATTGTAGCTGTCATAATGATTTCGGAAGCGTAAGAGCCTACCATATGGCAACCTACAAGACGCTTTCTGTCAGTATCAACTACAAGCTTGATAAAGCCCTTGCCGCCTTCTGTTTCTGCAAGGTATCTGCCTGCATAGGACATGGGAAGCTTGATTTCCTTAACTTTCATACCCTTTTCTTCTGCCTCAGCCTTGCTGTAACCAACAGAAGCAACTTCGGGGTCTGTATAGATAACAGAGGGGATTACGTCATAACGCATCTCATCCTGTTTTCCAACCATATGATTTACTGCAACTTCTGCTTCACGGTATGCAGTATGAGCAAGCATCAGCTTACCGTTACAGTCACCAATTGCATATACGCCTGAAACATTTGTGCAGAGGTGACGGTCAGTCTTAACTGCTGCACGGTCCATATCAAGAGAAAGTGTTTCAAGACCGATATTTGCTGTTGCAGGCTTTCTTCCAGCAGAAAGAAGAACCTTATCGCAGGCGATTTCTTTCTTCTCGCCGTTTTCTTCGTAAATAACGCTATCCTTCTTAACCTCAAGAACCTTACAGGAAAGCTTGAACACCATACCGCGTTTTTCAAAAGCTTCTGTAATAACCTTACAGATTTCGGGGTCTGTTGCACCTGCAATCTTGGGCATCATTTCGATAACGGTTACCTTTGTACCAACGCTTGCGAAGTAATAAGCCATTTCAAGACCGATTACGCCGCCGCCGATAACAACCATTTCCTTGGGAAGAGTCTTTTCATCAAGAACTTCGCGGTTTGTAACAACAAAGCCTGATTCAAGTCCTTCTTTAAGACCTGGTACAGGAGGGACAACTGTTTCTGAACCGGATGCAATTACAAGCTTCTTACCAGCATAAACCTGACCATCAGCTTCTACAAGGAATCCGTTTTCGTCACGGCCGTTTACCTTTGCATCTGCAGTAACAACTGTTACCTTGTTAGCTTTCATAGTAGCACCTACACCCGAAACAAGTGTCTTTACTACCTTATCTTTTCTGTCTATGACCTTTGCATGGTCATATTTTACACCCTCCGCAGTAACGCCGAAAGCTTCACTTTCTTTTGCATGGCGATACATCTTGGATGAATTAAGAAGCGTCTTTGTGGGGATACAGCCCTCGTTAAGGCAAGTACCGCCAAGTGCTTTCTTCTCGAAAACAGCCGCTTTAAGTCCGTTCTGGGCTGCACGCTCCGCACAGAGATATCCGCCGGGGCCGCCGCCGAGAACCAATACGTCAAAAATTTCCATATCTATTTCTCCTTATTTAGCAAGTAACGCTGTAAAGTTTTCAAGATTGTAACCGAGTTCCTTCTGGAAACGTGCAGCAGGTGTACCATCAACAGCACGATGGTCGTATGTAAGGCTGAGTCCCATAGCAGGATAAATCTTGATTTCGCCGTCCTTACCCTTCTTAACTCTGTCTACTGTACCGCATACGCCCAAAATACCTGTCTGCGGAGGATTGATAACAGGTGTAAAGGATTCAACGCCCATATTACCAAGGTTAGATACTGTAAATGTACCGCCTGAAAGCTTATCGGGGCTGATGTTACCCTCACGGCACTGAGCCGCAAGTTCCTTAACCTCTCTTGAAATCTCAAGCAGGCTCTTCTGGTCTGCATTAAAGATTGTGGGAACCATAAGTCCACGGGGTGTATCAACTGCAACACCGAGGTTAACGTGTTTGAAGAGACGGATGTTGTTATCGTCTAACATATGTGCGTTAAGGTCGGGATGATTGAGAAGAGTTCTTGATACTGCGTAAAGAACGATATCACCTAATGTGATGCCGCTTACTTCACCCTCGGAAGCTTTAAGAAGCTTTCTGTAAGCAAGAATCTGGGTTGCATCGAAAGATGTATTATGTGTAAGCTGAGCCATAGTAGAAAGAGATGTGTGCATAGACTTGCTTATAGCACGGCGGATTCCGCTGAACTTCACATCCTCGTATTCTGCTTCGGGGATTGCTGCCTGAGCGGGTGCTGCAACCTGTGCGGAAGCTGCTGCTGCAGGATTTTCCATAAGTGTTCTTACATCACGTTCAATAATTCTGCCGTTGGGACCAGTGGGTGTTGCCAAAGCTGCATCAACACCTGCTCTCTCCGCAAGCTTCTTCGCTCTGGGAGAAACTGCTGTCTTGTCTCCTGCTGCCTGTGTAGTTTCCACAGGTGCTGCCACAGGTGCTGCCACAGGTGCTTCCGCCTTGGGAGCTTCCTCTGCGGGAGCTTCTGCAGGAGCTGCATCACCGGGACGAAGTGCAGAGCAATCTTCACCGGGAGCACCAACTGCACATACATTCATCAGACAGGGAACTTCGTCACCGTCATTGAAGAAAATTTCTAATAATGTGCCTTCCTCGGTAGATTCGCACTCAAAGCTGGCCTTGTCAGTTTCGTATGTAAAGAGGATATCTCCTACCTTTACCGAATCTCCTACCTTCTTTTCCCAATTGCCGATTATACAGCTTTCAACTGTTATGCCGGCCTTGGGCATAATTACTGCCTTTGCCAAAATGACCCCTCCTAAAGTTTATATTAAAAAAATTTATACCGTACCTATAATTATACAACAACATACCTTTTCCGTCAATTCCTTTCGCTAAATTTTTACCTATTTATTGCAGGAAAAATCGTTGACGGAGAGGAAGTTTTCTCTTATAATGAAAAAAGGTGATACTATGATTAACAAATTACGTTTTTTTATAGCCAGTTCCCACGACCCGTATTACAATCTTGCCACGGAGAAATATCTCCTTGACAGTGCCGAAGAAAACGAAGTGATTCTGTATCTGTGGCAGAATCAGAACACCGTTGTTATCGGCAGAAATCAAAATGCCCTTGCCGAGTGCAGATGCGCCCTTCTTGAAGAAGAGGGCGGATGCCTTGCCAGAAGGCTTTCCGGCGGAGGGAGTGTATTCCACGATTTAGGGAACCTCAACTTTACATTTTTATGCAGTGAAGAAAATCATGACCTCGAAAAACAGATGAAGGTCATTCAGAAAGCCTGCTCTTTTGCAGGGATTTCTGCGGAAATTTCCGGTCGAAACGACATTCTTGCCGATGGCAGAAAATTTTCGGGAAACGCTTTTTACAATTCAAAGGGGAAATCCTATCACCACGGAACAATCCTTATAAATGCCGATAAGGAAAAGCTTACAAAATACCTTACCCCGCCGAAGGCTAAGCTTGAGGCAAAGGGAGTAAAATCGGTAAAATCCCGTGTGATAAATCTTTCGGAAATTGCCCCCGAGCTTACCATCCTCAAAATGAGGGAATATATGCTGAGTGCGTTTGAGGAGGTCTATAATCTCCCGTCCGAGCCGTTCGTGATAGAAAGCGATGAAAAAATTACCGTTCTTTCAAAAGAATATTCCGCATGGGAATATCTGTACGCACCTGCTCCCCCATTCACATTTTCTTGCGATGGTACTTTCCCCTGGGGAAGTATCACGCTTCAGTTTGATGTTAAAAAAGGGGAAATAGAGTCCGTCCAGGTTTTCACTGATTCCATGGACCACAATCTTCCAGAATTATTAAAGGATGCACTGACGGGTATCAGTTTCCGTCCCGAGGAAATAGAAAAGGCGGTTTCATCCAAGCTTCCAGACACTGTTTCTGCGGATATTTCCGCACTTTTGAAGAGTCAGGAATTAAGGTAAATATGCCCTTTTTCTTCA
>JAZLEL010000042.1:0-2375 GCA_045615265.1 Clostridia bacterium
ACATATATGCGCCAGACGGCACTCATTGCCCTTATGGCACAGATTGGCTCTTTCGTGCCTGCACAGAGTGCGGAGTGCGGAATTATCGACAAGATATTCACAAGAATCGGTGCTTCTGACGACCTGGCTTCCGGGCAGAGCACATTTATGCTGGAAATGAACGAGGTCAGCTACATTCTTAAAAATGCAACAAAGAAAAGTCTTTGTATTTTCGATGAAATCGGCAGAGGGACAAGCACCTTTGACGGACTTTCAATTGCGTGGGCAGTGATTGAACACGTTGCAAAAAAGATTGGTGCAAAGACACTTTTCGCCACACATTATCACGAGCTTACCGCTCTTGAACAGAGCCTTTCGGGGGTTGTCAACTATAACACCGCCTGCAAAAAGCGCGGCGATGACATCACCTTCTTAAGAAGGATTGTCCGTGGCGGTACAGATGACAGCTTCGGTATTGAGGTTGCAAAGCTTGCGGGCGTGCCTGAAAGCGTGGTAAAAAGAGCAAAGGAAGTTCTCGCATCTGTCGAGGGAAATACAAAGGCAAGTAAATCGGGCGAAAAAATCGCCTCGGACATCAATGAAAGCAAGAATATGCAGCTTGGCTTTGCCGATATAAAGGAAAGCAAAATTGCCGATGCACTCCGCTGTATTGACGTAACTACACTTACACCCATTGAAGCGATGAATAAGTTGTTTGAGCTTCAAAAGCTTTTATAAATTCATTTCGTTCCCCAAGGAGGTGTTAACCTGTGGGAAAAATAAACGTACTTGATAAATTTACCGCTGAAAAAATTGCAGCAGGCGAAGTTGTCGAGCGTCCTGCAAGCGTCATAAAAGAGCTTGTGGAAAATGCCATTGATGCAGGTGCAACAACTGTTACTGTTGAAATAAAAGACGGCGGAACAACATATATGCGTGTAGCCGACAACGGCGGCGGTATGGATAAGGACGATGCAAAAACCGCCTTTCTCCGCCACGCAACCAGTAAGATAAAGACAGATAAGGATTTAGAGCATATTGCAACCCTTGGTTTCAGGGGCGAGGCACTGTGTTCAATTGCAGCGGTAAGCCGCACAGAGCTTTTTACAAAGCAGCGTGCTGATGATGAGGGAACGCACGTCTGTATTGAGGGCGGCAAGGAAATTCTTTTTGAAAGTGCAGGTTGTCCTGACGGCACAACAATCATTGTGAAAAATCTGTTTTTCAACACCCCTGCCAGAATGAAGTTCCTTAAAAAAGATTCGGCAGAGGCGGCATCAATTACTGACGTTTGCAATAAGCAGGCACTAAGTCACCCTGATGTTTCAATCCGCCTTATCCGTGATGGGAAAGACGTTCTTTTCTCCCCTGGAGATAAAACCCTTAAAAATGCGGTCCACGCCGTATACGGCAAGGATATTGCCAATTTCACAACACAGGTTGATTATTCCAAAAACGGCATTCGTGTTTTCGGGCTGACAGGGAAAAACAATCTTTCAAGACCTAACCGACTTATGCAGGTTTTCTTCGTGAACGGCAGATTTGTGGTTAATAAAACGCTCCTTTCCGCTGTCAGCGAAGCATATAAAAACGAACTTATGACAGGAAGATTTCCTGTATGTATCCTTAATATTGAGATAGACCCCTCCCTTGTTGATGTCAATGTACATCCCGGGAAAACAGAGGTTAAATTTGCCTCTGACAAAGATGTGTATGAAACGGCTTACTGGGCAGTTAAAAACGCTCTTGCTTCTTCCGCCGCACCTCGTGAGGCAGGCATTTCAAAGAGCAATTTATCATATAAAATGCCCATCACCGTAGCAAATGCCGAGCAAATTTCATTTACACAGGCTAAGGAAACGGCAAAGAAGTCCTCTTTCACCCCATACACCCCTAAAAAAGAGGCACCAAAGCCTGTTTCAAGACCGCTTTCCGTAAATGAAATACGTGAAGAGGTCAAGCCTTTCGGCGGCAAGCTCCCCGTACGGGATATAGAGGGTATGGAAAATGTCGCTCCTAAGGAGAAAGCCCCTGAAAAAGAGCCGCCCTTAAAGGAAAACACGCCTACAAAGGCTAAAGGCACCATCTCAGACGAAATTAGAGAGGCTATGTGCAGTGCCAAGGGGAATATTGCTCCCGAAGCGGTGTGTGACGTACGTATCATAGGTCAGCTTTTTGAAACGTATATCTTAGCGGAGGGTGACGGCGAATTTTTCCTTATGGACCAGCATGCCGCACATGAGCGTATCCGTTACGAAGAAATCCGCAAAAACGGCTATAAAACAGATACACAGCTTCTTCTTATGCCCATAAGCGTTAATCTTACTCCGCTGGAAAAGGCTCTCGCCCTTGAAAACAGCGAGCTGCTCCTTTCGATGGGTTTTGAAATTGAGGAT
>JAZLEL010000043.1:0-1708 GCA_045615265.1 Clostridia bacterium
CGGTCTGAGGTCCTCTGCACATAAAACGGCTCCCGATTCGTCAAACGAAGTGGCAGGCACGCAGGAGGGCAACATAAAATAGACGTTCAGCGGGATGCCTCTACTTGCTTCCAGCATATACGTAATTCCGTCTACACCGCAGACATTTGCAATTTCGTGCGGGTCTGCAATAATAGCGGTAGTTCCGTGAGGTATGCATAGCTTTGCAAGCTCTGCGGGTGTAAGCATGGTGCTTTCAATGTGGATATGTCCATCAATAAATCCGGGACAAATATATTTTCCGTTAACGTCCTCAACTACGTCAGCATCGGAGTCATTATATTCCCCGACACCTATAATTTTATCATCTTCAATCAGCACATTTTCTTTTATAAGTTCACCTGTAAACACATTAACGACAGTGCCGTTTTTCAATAAAAGTTTCATTAAATCACCCCTTATTAATTATCGCCATTTCTTTTCGTTTTAACTGCTTTTAAGATAACATAAAATACCAATAATGTCAACTGAGGGCATTAGTCAGTACTTAGCCTTTTACTAATAGGAAAAGAGCCTTGTACCCGCAGGCACAAGGCTCCTATCAGTTAATCATTCCGTACAATCTTAATCGCATATATAACACCTATAATAGTATAGACAATTAATAAAAACAGCCAAATGACGGTTGTAATCGGTGGCAGAAAGATTGTTATAATTGACAAAAGGCCCATAATTACAGTTTCAAACCCTAAAAACCTATTTATTGTTTTCGCCTTTTCGGTATCGATATTATAATTTTTTATATAACCAAGTTTTGGCAAATAGTTACCTGTAACGATGAATACTCCCCCGACAATCAATACAGCAAATTTTCTTATATCAACGTTCCAACCCATACCATACCCTAAAGTTAATATATACAGAACAACCGTAATGACAGGGATAATCCACTTTGTCACCTTTTCAAATTTCTGATATTCTCCAGTTTTTTTAGTATTGATATCATTTCCCACACAAGAAACAATCTGCAAAAGTGCCATTAAAACAGGCAAAGCGAATACTACAAATCCCTTTGATGCAAAGTTGTCAGGTTTATTATACATATCGAAATGTATAGCCATAGTGTCGGGAAGAGTGTCCCATAAAGCCACTCCTAAAAGAATTGGCGAAAGGCACACTATGCAGGTTATAATAAGCATTTTCCATTTTATAAATTTCATCATTTATTCCCTCCCAAAGTGTAAATCCATGTTAATACTTCCTCAAATACTGATGTATTTAATTCATAATAAATAAAGTTCTTCTGTTTTTGCTCGGTAATAAGGTCAGCATTTTTCAGTTTTGCTAAATGATATGAAACTGTCGCACCTGTCAAATCAAAATGCTCGGCAATTTCTCCCGCAGATTTTCTACCACTTTTCAACATCTGCAATATGTCACGTCTGACACTGTCAGATATAGCTTTTAATGTTTCATTCATACCCACGCGTTTCACACTCCTTGCAAAGTATTTAGAAATATTTCTAAATAGATTGTAACATATTACATCTTAGGCGTCAACAGGCAAAAAGAAACCCCGAAAAGCTTGATTTTTCAAAGCTTTCGGGGTTTTTTTATTGTTACGGGGCAATGCCCCTCATCGTCAAAAGGGCAAAATCACGTATCCTCTACGTTATCAAAAACTCACGATATTTTTTGCACATAAAATCACTATTTTATACGCTATATT
>JAZLEL010000044.1:0-18905 GCA_045615265.1 Clostridia bacterium
AAATGGGTGCACCCGTTATTGGTATGCTCGATTCTAACGGAGTAAGGCTTTCTGACGGACCGAGGGTACAGCGTGCAATGGGAAGAGTTCTTTCTGCATTTTCTAACATCAGCGGTGTTGTTCCAAATATCAGCATTGTATTTGGTAACTGTGCAGGCGGCAGTGCAATTGCAGCGGCAATGAGCGACTTTGTAATAATGAATGCCCAAAAAGGCAGGTTGTTCGTAACAGGTCCCGATATTATTGAAGCAACTGAGGGAATTGCTCCATCTGTTGATGCAGAAGGCAGTGTTAATAAAAACGGAAATGCACATTTTGTGGGTGAAGATGACATTACTTGCATTGAAATTGCTAAAATTCTTCTTTCATACCTTCCGTCAAATAACCTTTCCGATGCGTTTGAGTTTGAAACAGGGGATGACCTTAATCGTTCCTGTGACATTCTTAATGACATTGATGCGGTAAGTGATGTAAGGGTTGTTATTGCTGAAATTGCAGATGATAAGGCATATTTTGAAGTTCAGGCAGATTATGCACCTGAAGCATCAATAGGCTTTATCCGTGTTAACGGCAGCGTAGTAGGTGCTGTTGCAACAAGCGGTGATGAAATTTCAAGCCGAGCAGCACAAAAGATGGAAAGATTTGTTCGTTTCTGTGACTGCTATAACATACCTATCCTTACAATAACAGATGTTGAAGGCTTTACTGCAAGTGCAAGTGAAGAAACATGGGGACTTGCAAGAAAGAGTGCAGAGCTTATGTATGCCTTTGTTGAGGCAACTGTTCCTAAGGTTAATCTTATTGTTAAAAAGGCTTACGGCACTGCATATACACTGATAAATTCAAAACAGGGCGGTGCAGACCTTGTTTTTGCATATCCTACTGCCGAAATGGCACCACTTCCTCCGGCGGCTGGTGTAGGTGTGCTTTACAGTGAAAGACTTAAGGCGGGCGAAAGCCGTGAAGCTCTTGAACAGGAATATCGTGAAACAGAAGCATCAATCTATAATGCTGCAAAGCTTGGTTGTATTGATGATATCATTGTTCCTTCAGAAACCAGAGCACGTATCGTGGCAGCATTTGAGATGCTCAGAAGCAAGCGTGCGGGGGCAATCACCCGTAAGCATGATAATATGCCGTTATAAGGAGGTAGAATATAATGGATTTAAATACAGTATGGAGTGCTAATGACCTTATTATGACAGGTCTTGTATACACCGTTATGGGAATACTCGTAGTATTCATGATTCTCGTAATCATAATGTTGTGTATCAAAGCAATGGCACTTTTCACTAATGAAAAAAAGGAAGACACAGAATCAAAAAAAGCTGAAGCAGCTCCTGCGCCTGCAGCAGCAGCTGCTGTAAAAAATGAGGACGATAGTGAAATCGTTGCTGTAATAACTGCAGCAATAGCATCAATGCTCGGAAAGAGTGTGACAGGATTTCACATTCGTTCATACAGAAGAGTGCAGGATGATGAATGGAAAAAGGCAGGTCGCCGAGAAGTTCTTGATAACAGATTTTAAGGAGATTGAATATTATGAGAAAATTTATTGTAAATGTAAATGGTAATTCTTATGAGGTTGAGGTTGAAGAAGTAGGTGCAACAGCATCTGCACCGGTATCTGCCCCCATAATGCAGTCTGCTCCCGTAGCACAGCCCTCTGTTGCAGCTCCTGCAGAAGCTCCTAAGGCAGCTCCCGCAGGCGGCACACAGGTTAAGGCTCCCATGCCTGGTAATGTGCTTGATATTAAGGCTTCAAACGGTCAGTCAGTTAAAGAGGGCGACCTTCTTGTGATTCTTGAAGCAATGAAGATGGAAAACGAAATTTTTGCTCCCTGTGCAGGTACAGTAACAGTTGTTGCTTCCAAAGGCTCAACTGTAAATACAGGCGATGTGCTTGTAACTCTTTCTTGATTGAAAGATATTGAGAATGGAGTGATTAACAGATGTTAGAAAAATTAATTGTTGGTTTAGCGGGATTTTTCCAAAACACAGGTATTGCAGATATGTTTACCTTTGTCGGCGATGGCGATGTTATCTGGTGGAAAACCGTTCTTATGCTTGTAATTGCATGCGTACTTTTGTATCTTGCAATTGTTAAGGGATTTGAGCCCCTTTTGCTTTTGCCGATTGCGTTTGGTATGCTTCTTGCAAACCTTCCTCTCGGACAGGTTATGCATCCTGAACTTTTCCTTGGCGAAAAGATTGACTACGGAGCAGTCCTTCAAAAGGGTGGACTTTTGGATATGCTTTATTTAGGCGTTAAGCTTGGCATTTATCCTCCGCTTATTTTCCTTGGCATAGGTTGTATGACAGACTTTGCACCCCTTATTTCCAATCCTAAGAGTATTCTTCTCGGTGCAGCTGCACAGCTTGGTGTATTTATCACCTTCCTTGGTGCAATTATTCTCGGTGCATTTGGTATAGGTGGTTTCGGCGGAGAAGGCGTGACAGCTCTTACAATATTCAAGGAAGCAGGCTCTATCGGTATCATTGGTGGTGCAGACGGACCTACAGCAATCTATGTTACAAAGACACTTGCACCATCACTTCTCAGTGCGATTGCAGTTGCGGCATATTCCTATATGGCTCTTGTGCCTATTATTCAGCCCCCGATTATGAAGGCACTTACAACAAAAAAAGAGCGTATGATTAAGATGGATACTCTCCGTCCAGTATCACAGAAGGAAAAGATTCTTTTCCCGATTATAGTTACACTTGTAGTTGCACTTCTTGTTCCCGATGCAACCTCTCTTGTAGGTATGCTTATGCTCGGTAACCTTATGAAGGAAAGCGGCGTTGTAGATAGAATCACTAAAGCTGCACAGAACGAGCTTATGAATATTATCACAATATTCCTCGGTATTACAGTTGGCGCTACTGCTACTGCAGATACTTTCCTTACTTCTAAGACACTGCTTATCATCTGCCTTGGACTCTGCGCATTCTCTGTAAGTACGGCAGGCGGTGTGCTTTTTGGTAAACTTATGTGCAAACTCTCCGGCGGTAAGATTAATCCCCTTATCGGTAGTGCAGGCGTTAGTGCAGTTCCTATGGCGGCACGTGTTTCTCAGGTTGTTGGTCAGAAGGAGAATCCTTCAAACTTCCTCCTTATGCACGCTATGGGTCCAAATGTTGCTGGCGTAATTGGTAGTGCCGTTGCAGCGGGTGTATTCCTGTCACTGTTCAATATCTAAAGAAAGGAATAAATATCATGGAAACTAAAAGACCGATAAAAATTACTGAAACAATTCTTCGTGACGCACATCAGTCTCTTATTGCTACCCGTATGACAACAGAAGAAATGCTCGGTGCAGTAGAGCTTTTGGATAAAGTCGGCTTCAACGCACTTGAGGCGTGGGGCGGTGCAACTTTTGATAGTTGCCTTCGTTTCCTCAAGGAAGATCCATGGGAAAGACTCAGAAAAATAAAGGACAAGGCTAAGAACACTCCTTTGCAGATGCTTTTCAGAGGTCAGAATATTCTCGGTTACCGTCACTACGGTGATGACGTTGTAAAATACTTTGTACAAAAGTCAATTGCAAACGGTATTGATATTATTAGAATTTTTGATGCCCTTAATGATGTACGTAACCTGCGTACAGCTATTGAAGCTACTGTTAAAGAGGGCGGTCATGTTCAGGCGGCTATTTCCTACACAATAAGCCCCGTTCATACAAATGAAAAGTTTATTGAAATGGCAAAAGAGCTTGAGGGTATGGGAGCAAGTTCTATCTGCATAAAGGATATGGCAGGACTTCTCACACCTTATAACGCCTATGACCTTGTAAAAGGTATGAAAGAAGCGGTTAAGATACCGATTGAACTTCATACGCATTATACAAGCGGTATTGCTTCTATGACTTACCTTAAAGCTATTGAAGCAGGTATAGATATCGTAGACTGTGCTATGTCGCCCCTTTCAATGGGTACAAGCCAGCCCGCTACCGAGCCTCTCGTAGCAGCTCTTGAAGGAACTGAGTACGATACAGGGCTTGACCTTCTCCTGCTTAGTGATATTGCTGATTACTTCAGACCTATAAGAGAAAAGTATCTTTCAAACGGTACCCTTAATCCCAAGGCACTTGCAGTTGACGTAAATACCCTTAAATATCAGGTGCCGGGTGGTATGCTTTCAAATCTTCTTTCACAATTAAAACAGCTCGGAGCTGAAGATAAGTTTGAAGAAGTTCTTAAAGAAATCCCCCGTGTGCGTGAAGATGCAGGTTTCCCACCGCTTGTAACACCTACAAGCCAGATTGTTGGCTCACAGGCAGTATTTAATGTAGTTCTGGGCGAGAGGTATAAGAATGTTACCAAGGAATTCCGCGGTATGGTGAAGGGTGAGTACGGAAGAACACCTGTTGAAATCAGTGAAGAATTTGCAAATAAAATCTTAGGTAACGAAAAGCGTATAACAGGCAGACCCGCAGATGATATCCCCAATGAGCTTGATAAGTTCAGAAGTGAAATCAGCGAGTATATTGAACAGGATGAAGATGTTTTAAGCTATGCTCTCTTCGGACCTGTTGCCGTTAAATTCTTTGAATATCGTCAGGGACAAAAATATAAAATAGACCCGACACTTGCAGATAAGGAAAATAAAATTCATCCTATGTAATAAAAGCAGCACCGATACTATCGGTGCTGCTTTTATTATGCTATAAATATCAATATCTTATATAGAACAAAGTATAGAAAATGATGGCGGTATGATTAATATAATGCAGCTCATCGGTACAATCGAAGGAAGAGAGTCGGGATATATTGGCTCCATGGAAGCTATTGACACGGCAAAGGCTATAATGCATATGGCACAGGGCAAGGCAACAGAGGTTGACAATGCACTTCTTAGCAGAAGCAGGGGAGCAGTGACTCTGCTGACAGCCGTTGAAGGTAATAGCAAAGCATTAAAAAGTATTACAGAGGCAGCGGCATACGACAATTCCAATGAAAACTACATCAATGAAGAAATAGCAGCGGACTATATAGGAGAGCTGTTCGGTAACGAACAGGAGCTTGCAGACTTTATTCGTGAGAGCCGACGTGATGCGGTGACAATACGTAATATGTGGTACGGCATACTTGACAGAATGGGGCTCCTTGACGAAAAGAAAAAAGCACAACTTATGTGGCGTAAAGCCTATAAGGAAGCGGTGCTGAATGTCAAAGATGGCAAGGTCGGGAAGTATGAAGGGGAGAAGTTTATGCTTGTAGGGGAAACAGGAGATGGCAGAAAAATCTATCGCACAAACTATCCCGAGGGAACTCCAAAGGCGACAAAACAAAATGACCTTATTAATTTGATTCAGAATTTGTGGTATAAAAACCCTATTACTTTGAAAATTATTGAGAATGGAAAAACAAAAGAAATTCAAGCGAAATTCAATCCGGAACTATCTGAACGTAGTGATTTATCAAAGATAGCTTTTGGTAACAGAAAAGGGAATGGAAGCGAAAAGAGAATGACGCTAGACTTATCTTCTGACCTATATCAAATTGCAGCTGATGCTCAACAAACTGGCTCTAAAAACGAGTCTGGAAAAGATAATCCTGCACATGACGGTGTAAAACATTGGTACTATTTTGTGACAAATCTTGTATATGAAGCCAATAATGGCGAGCATATTGATTGCTATATGAATATCGATGTAAAAGAAAAAGACAGCGGACATTATTTTTACTCTTTTGCAATAGAAAAAGGAACTGCCCCGCAGACTTTACTTGCTGCGGTTAGTGACGAAATGTCACCAACAGTTCCTACTAACAACAATGTATCACAAGATACGCCTGTTGTCAATACTAATTCTATGCAGAAAGGCGAAAATTATTCAAGGAAATCTATAAGCGGCACACGGCTTAGTGATATAGAGGCGGAAAATGCAGAGCAAAGTATTGATGCTACTACTGATGAAACTAATTCGCATAAGTTTATAAAACCAGGAGCGGAGCCGAGGCGTGATGTAAAAGTGTCTGAGAGTGTAAAAGAAGGTACAAAGGTAAGGCAGTTTGCGAGAACGGCAGCAGAGGCGGAAACGCTTACTGATGAAACGGCAGAGGGTGTGCTTGAAAATGTAGAAAAGGGCAAGTTCAACTACACGCCGATATCGGACAAGAGTGCAATGAAAAATGCGTATGCCTCGCTTGACGCTATGGGCGTTGAGTGGGTAGAAAAGAGGGTTTCTGATGCCATAGGAAGCCATAGTCTGGACAAGAACTATGAGGCCGTGTGCATAGATAAAATTGCAGAAAGAATCTTTATATTTTTGAAAAAAACTCTTGACTTTAGCACTGTAAAGCGTTAAAATATATACAAACTTAATTATTAAATGCGTTTGAGCAGGGACAAGTAAGTATGTACCAAGCTTTGAGAGAGTTGCCGGTTGGTGCGAGGCAATGGGGAGGGCATATCTGAATACACCCTGTTAGCAGTGCACCAAACGAAAATGTTTTCAAGTAGGCTGCAACGGGGGTTCCCGTCACAGGACAAGAGTGTTGAATGACACTCTCAAAGGCTGCAATCGTGAGAAAGCAGTAAACTGAGGTGGTACCACGGATTATATTCCGTCCTCTGAATTGTCAAATTCGAGGACGGTTTTTTTATTAGCAAATATAGGGGGAGTATCAATGAAAAAAACAAACCAAAATATTTCTGTGCGTTGGGGTTATATGATTATCGGCATTGTCGCTATGCTGTTTGCCGGTGTTTTGTATGCATGGTCCATTTTAAAGTCACCGTTGACAGTTGAATTTGGGTGGGGACAGGCCCAGCTCGCTCTTAACTTTACACTTGCTATGAGCTTTTTTTGCATAGGCGGTCTGCTGGGTGCACAGTTATCCAGACGAAAAGGACACAGAGTTGCTCTTATAGTAGCAGGGTTCTTGTCGGCGTTAGGTTTTATACTGACTGCATTTTTACATAATGCATCTGTCGTAATGTTGTATGCTACTTACGGCGTACTGGCAGGCTTGGGCATAGGTATCGCTTATAACGTAGTTATAGCAACCGTCAGCAGTTGGTTTCCTGACAAAAAGGGGCTTTGCTCAGGTTGCCTGATGATGGGTTTCGGAGCTTCGGCTTTGATTTTGGGTAATGTAGCTGATGTTATGTTCAAAAGTGCAATAGGTTGGCGTTCTACTTATGTGATTTTGGGTATTGCTATCTTTACAGTTCTTATTCTGGCAGGATTTCTTCTTAAAACTCCCGATTTGGAGACAACGCTGCCTCAATCAACACCAACCAAAAATACAGAAGATGAAGATAATGAACAAGAGAATTTTACTTCCAGACAGATGCTCTGCCGCCCATCTTTCTGGATGGCGTTTATATGCATATCTTTTCTGGCGGCTGTCGGTAGTTCTGTTATTAGCTTTGCTAAGGACCTTGCACTGTCAGTTAATGCTCCGGAGATGTTGGCTGTTTCTTTGGTAGGTGTGCTGTCTGTGTGCAATGGGCTTGGACGTATTATCACAGGTGCAGTTTTTGATATCATCGGCCGCCGCAGAACTATGTTGTATGCAAACATTCTTACCATTTGTGCTGCCGGCGTTACACTGCTCGCTGTATCTGTTGATTCCTTGTTCTTATGCATAGTTGGATTGTGTCTGACAGGAATATCCTATGGCTCATGCCCAACAATTACTGCTGCATTCACTTCATCATTTTTTGGAATGAAGCACTTTTCTAATAATATGGCTCTTATGACATTTACGGTTATGGTAGGTTCTTTGATTGCCACTGCATCAAACAAGGTTTTGGAAGCTACCGGGGGATATACAGCTACATTTATAATGCTGATGTTTCTTACCTTTATAGCATTGGTATTGAATCTGTTTATTCGTAAGCCCTGATTATATACATAAAATCTCCGTGGTGAAATTTCACCACGGAGATTTTGTTATTTCAGTTCTATAACTCTGTTTCCGGCTTCTACATTACCTTTTGCAATTGGCTTAACTAATTCATAATCAGTGGTATTGCAAACTATCATCGGTGTAGTAAGCTTATATCCTTCACGGCGTATGCCCTCAATATCAAAAGAGATAAGAAGGTCGCCTTTTTTGAATTTATCGCCGTCTTTTACGTGTGCTTCAAAATATTTGCCATACAGCTTTACAGTATCTATTCCAATGTGAAGCAGAATTTCGCAGCCGCTATCAGAAACAATATTAATTGCGTGCTTTGTCTTAAAGAGCATTGAAACTTCTCCGTCACAGGGGGCATAGAGTTTGCCCTCTTTCGGCTCTATTGCAATACCATCTCCCAATGCCCTTGTTGAAAAGGCTTCGTCCTCAACTTCTCCTACATCAATAATTTTTCCTTTCATGTGTGCGTAGAGAGTTTCTGCTTTTGCCGAGCCTTTGACATTGGTATCAATACCGATTTCAGCTGCGTTTTCAGCAATGAGTGTTTCAGCCTTATTTGAATCCATATAATCTTCCAGATTGGACTTAACTACCGATACTTGAGGACCGTATATTACTTGAACGCCATGACCTTTTCGTATTACGCCCGAGGCACCTGATTGCCTTAAAGCAGCCTCATCCGTAAGCTCGGGATTTCTTACAGTTACTCTGAGCCTTGTTGCACAACTGTCAATGTCAGAAATATTATCTTTTCCACCCAACCCCTTGAGAATGAGTGCACTTACGCTGTCAGGTTGTGTCTTGTTTTCTTTTTTTCTTGCATCAACATCTTTACGTGTATAAAGCTTTGTTTCCTCATCGTCTGATTCACGACCAGGAGTCTTGTAATTGAACTTTTTAATCATAAAGTAGAATACTGCATAATAGATAAGAGCGTAGGCAAGTCCGACCACAACTATCCATATCCAGTTGGTTTTTGCATTACCCTGAAGTATACCAAATAGCGTCAGGTCGATAAGACCTCCCGAAAAGGTCATTCCCACGCCGACATTTAAAATGTGCATCAGCATAAACGAGAGTCCCGCAAGCACACAGTGAACGGCATACATTATAGGTGCAACAAACAAAAATGTGAATTCAAGAGGCTCTGTAATACCTGTAAGCATCGCAGTAAGTGCTGCAGAAAGGAGAAGTCCGCCGGCAATCTTCTTCTTTTCCGAGCGGGCAAGGCGATACATTGCGTATGCTGCTGCAGGTAAACCGAATATCATAAATGGGAACTTTCCTGCCATAAACCTTGTTGCTTCCACTGAAAATTGTGTTGTGGATTGAGATGCAAGCTCTGCAAAGAAAATGTTCTGTGCACCCTGTACCAGATTGCCGTCTATTATAAGTGCACCGCCAAGCTCTGTCTGCCAGAAGGGCATATAGAAAACGTGATGAAGACCAAAGGGGATAAGTGCACGCTCAATAATACCGTAAATCCATGTTCCAAAGTAGCCTGATGCTAAAACCAAGTTGCCAAGGCTTGCAATCCAGCCCTGTACCACAGGCCATACATAGAACATCACTATGCCTACAACCAGATAAACAAGGCTTGATATAATCGGTACAAATCTCGTTCCGCCAAAGAAAGAAAACACCTGTGGAAGCTCTATTTTATAAAATCTGTTATGGAGTGCCGCAACTCCTAAGCCTACAATTATACCACCGAACACACCCATTTGAAGAGTAGTTATTCCAAGCACGCTTGCAGTAGTGTTTGCTGCAAGTGCTTCTACTCCGCCCTTTGCAGCAATAAGTGTGCTTATGGTGGTGTTCATAATGAGATAACTGATAGCACCTGAAAGTGCCGCAACTTCCTTTTCTTTTTTAGCCATACCTATTGCAACGCCCATTGCAAATAATAATGCCAGATTGTCAAATACAACGCCGCCTGCTTTACTCATAATGTTTAATATAGTGTAAAGCAAGCCGCCTTCACGAATTATATTTGTCAGATTGTAGGTCGCAAGCGTTGTAGGATTGGTAAATGAACTGCCAATACCCAACAGTAATCCTGCGACAGGAAGAAGTGCTATCGGCAGCATAAAAGAACGGCCTACACGCTGAAGCACTCCGAAGATTTTATCTTTCATAGGAAATCCTCCTTAAAAAATATGTTGTCTGTGATAGTATTTTAATTCTAGGGATAAATATTCATTTTTTGAATAATTTAGTTTGTAATATAATAAAAAATTGTTCATATATTAGAACAAAGGAGGCTCTGATATGTGGAAAAAAATCAAACCATATGTAATTTCTATTGCTATTGCACTTTTAGTGGGTGGACTTTCAGCACTGCTCACAAGAGATAATATGAATATATACGATAGAATAGTTATGCCGCCGTTGGCACCGCCCGGATTTTTATTTCCTATTGTGTGGACCATTTTGTATACACTTATGGGAATAAGCAGTGCAAAAATTTATCTTGAAGGAAAAAAGGGAGAGGTGCCAGTTGAAAAGACTCTCAAGATATATGCCCTGCAGCTAGCCGTAAACTTTTTCTGGAGCATAATTTTCTTCAATATGCAGGCATATTTGTTTGCGTTCATATGGATTTTATTGTTGTGGGTACTTATAATCATTATGATAAGAGAGTTTTATTATATTTATCCGCCTGCAGCGTGGCTGCAGATTCCATATCTTCTGTGGGTAACTTTCGCAGCCTATCTGAATCTGGCAATTTATCTTCTGAACAGATAACAAAAAAGCTTCGGCATATGCTGAAGCTTTTTTACGATTTTAGTTGAAATAGCCTTTATAAAGTGATATAATATAAAAAAACTATGTCTAAATCTATAAAGGGGTAGAAAACCGATGAAAATACTAATTGTTGATGATGAAAAATTGTTGGTAAAGGGTATAAAGTTTAACCTGGAACAAGATGGTTATGAAACAGAAACTGCCTACGATGGAGAAGAGGCACTCAAGCTTGCCCGTGATAAGAGTATATCCCTTATTATTCTTGACCTTATGCTGCCAAATATTGATGGATTGACAGTATGCCAGAAAATAAGAGAATTCTCCTCTGTACCGATTATTATGCTTACTGCAAAAACTGAGGATATGGATAAGATTCTCGGACTTGAATATGGTGCTGACGATTATTTGACAAAGCCTTTTAATATTCTTGAACTTAAGGCAAGAATCAAGGCAATTCTCCGCCGTGTTACAAGCCACAGTGCCGCTATGGCAAAGCCTTCTGTTTCTTCCGGAGGAATTGAGCTTGATTATAACCTTCGCAGGGTTAAAATTGGAAATAAAACAATCGAACTTACGGCTAAGGAATTTGATTTGTGTGACCTTTTTGTGTCAAATCCCGGAAAGGTTTATTCCAGAGAAAATCTTCTTGACATTGTATGGGGATACGACTATCCCGGCGACATCAGAACCGTCGACGTACACGTAAGACGGCTTAGGGAGAAAATTGAACCGGATGCGGCAACTCCCACATATATTCTTACCAAGTGGGGGGTAGGTTACTATTTTAAAGAAAATTAAGGAAGGGATGGAAAGTATCCGCTGGAAGCTGGTACTGACATACTTTTTAATAATTATACTTACGCTTGGTCTAATTGGTGTGTATGTCACCAATTCCATGCAACAATATATTCTTAATCAAAAGAAAATTAATACTCTTTCCAAGGCAAACGTTATCGCAGGATATATATCTCAATATCAGGACCTTAGCAATGAAGGTATTAAGTATCTTCTTGAACAGCAGCAGCTTCCCAGTGATTGCCGTGTGCTTATGCTGGATATAGAAGCCCGTGTTACCTACGATTCAAATAATTCCGTTATGCAGGGAAAGTATATGCCCACCGCTCCTATACTGGAGGCGATTGAGGGAAATAACAGCGTTGAGCAGATTAAAGATGCTGATGATGAACTGATTGTATCTGCGGCAGTTCCTACTATTAAGGACAAGTCTGTGACAGGTGTTATTTATTATCAGGAATCTGCAGCAGATGCGGCGGACTTTATGAATCAGATATTTATGACGATGCTGATGCTTACTGTCTTGGTAAGTATCCTCATTGGTGTAGTAAGCTTTGTTATGTCAGGTGTTATTACAGAACCGATACGTGACCTTACACAAAAGCTTTCAAAAGCGGCTGATGAAGAGGGTGACTATATCCTCGAAAAAACAACCGGCGGCGAGGTAGGTAAGCTTATTGATTCGTTTAACAAAATGACGCATCAGATAAGAAAACAGGAGGAAAAGCGACAGGAATTTGTTTCAAATGCATCTCACGAACTTAAAACTCCTCTAAGCTCAATCAAGCTTATTTCCGACTCGCTTTTGAATGTTCCCGATGCACCTAAAGAAATGGTGGATGAATTCCTTACCGATATGAATGTGCAGGTAGAAAGGCTTACAAGAATAGTTGATAAGCTTTTGACACTTACCAGAATGGACAGTGCTGCAAATGTAGCGAAAATGGAATTTGCAGTAACTGACCTTACAGAGATGTGTGCAAATATAGCGAAGGCTCTCAGGCCCCTTGCAGAGCAAAAGCATATTGAACTAGAGTATAATCCCGAACTGACCGTCTATTCAAAAATTGAGCGTGACAGAATGTGGGAGGCTATATATAACATACTTGATAACAGTATCAAATACACAAAAGAAGATGGAAAGGTTACAATGAATCTTTCCAAGGATGAAAATAATGTAATAATTGAAATTACAGATACAGGTATTGGAATTGCCTCGGATGAAATCTATAAAATATTTGACAGGTTTTACCGTGTTGATAAGGCACGAGCCCGTGAAACAGGCGGAACGGGACTGGGACTGTCGATAGCACTTACCGCAGTGGAGCTTCATGGCGGTAATATCCAGGTGGAAAGTGAAGAAGGCGCAGGAAGTACTTTCCGCATAATAATTCCCATTACATTTAAGTAAAGAAAGGCAGGATATTGTATGAAAAAATTTATATCAGCATTTCTGGCTTTTATTATGCTTGCGTTTATGTTGTCTGCATGTGGTTCCGATAGCACAACGATCAGTGTGTTTTTTAAGAATGCACAGACAAATGAACTGGGTGAAGAAAAACGCACCGTAAAGGCGGGAGAAGATAATGCAGAAAAGCTTGCAAAGCTAGCCGTTTCAGAGCTTATTGTAGGTCCCAGAAACGAAAAAAATACTGCTGTAATAGATAAAGATGCAAAGCTTTTGTCACTTGTTGTTAATGATGGTGTTGCTACTGTCAATATGTCAAAACACTTCTCGAAGAAAAGCGGTGTTGAAGCACTCCTTCTGAAATTTGCATTCATAAACACGCTTTGCAGAATTGATGGAATTGACGGGATTGTTATTCAGGTTGAAGGAAAACCACTTGTAAGCGAGAATACCGGAAAGGAATACGGCGTTCTCAGTATGTCTGACATAGCGCTAAATACAGAGGACAAGGTAACCTTGAATCTTTATTTTCCGCATAAAAATGGTGAAAAGCTTGTGCTTGAAAGACATACAGTAGATGCTCAGCAGGCGCTTTCCCTTGAAAAAACAGTGGTCAGCGAACTTATAAAGGGACCTCAGTCAGATAAGCTCTCATCTGCTATTGCTATGGGAACAAAGCTCCTTAGTATCGAAACAAAAGACGGTGTGTGCTACGTTAATTTTTCTAACGAATTTATATCAAAAACGACCTCAGGGTCAACTACAACGATGCTGACACTCTACTCCGTTGTTAATTCACTTTGTGAACTTGAGAATGTACAGAGCGTGCAAATTCTGATCAATGGTGAAACGGGAGTAGAATTCGGTAATTTCGTGCTCGACATTCCTTATGAGGCTAATACTTATTTAGTGAAATAAAGATAAAATAAGGAGGGAAAACAATGAAACTTTCTCAAGTGAAGGAAATTTTAAATGCTGAAGTTGTTGCAGGTGAGGAGTATCTTGAAAGAGAGGTTAAGTCTGCATTCGGAAGTGACTTGATGAGCGATGTGCTTGCATTCGTTAAGGATCAGTCTCTTCTTCTCACAGGACTTGTAAACGGTCAGGTAGTAAGAACTGCCGAAATGATGGATATTAAGGCGATTGTATTCGTGCGTGGAAAAAAACCCACAGAGGAAATTACTCAGCTTGCAAAAGAATATTCCATGGTAATTATGTCCACTGATTACACACTTTACCCCTCATGCGGAAAGCTCTATATGGCGGGACTTATTCCGGATGAAGAGAGGGTGGATTAAGCATGGCAGACAGTTGCGTAAAACTTCATTATAATGTTGACCCGGATGACTTTACTGTTGCAGGGGAGGCGAGCGGAGCGGTTAAAAAGGTTCTTAAACAGCTTGGCTTTTCTTCAGAAGTAATTCGCCGTGTGTCAGTGGCTATGTATGAGTGTGAGATAAATATGGTTATCCATGCAGAGGGTGGCTATATTGATGTTGAAATAACTCCTGAGAAAATTCGTATGATTCATACGGATCAGGGACCGGGAATAAAAGATATTGAGAAGGCTATGCAGGAAGGCTATTCCACCGCAGATGCAAAAGTGCGTGAACTGGGATTCGGTGCAGGAATGGGACTTCCCAATATGAAACGCTATACTGACGAATTAAAAATAACAACAGAGCCGGGAAAAGGAACTGTTGTTGATATGACTGTAATAGTGAAATAGTAGCCGATTTATCCTGAATGGATGGAGGTGCGTAAAATGGATGCAGATAACAAAAAGGAAATGTTGTATCATAGTGTTTATCTTGAAACGGATTTTTGTAAGGGTTGTACAACCTGTATGCGTTACTGCCCTACACAGGCAATCCGTGTGCAGAATGGTAAGGCAAAAATTATCCGTGAAAAATGTATAGATTGCGGAGAGTGTGTCAGAAGGTGCCCCTACCGTGCAAAAAGGGTTCTCAGTGACAGCTTTGATATGCTCAGCTCGTTTAAATATAATGTTGCACTTGTTGCACCTGCATTTTGCGGACAGTTTTCAAAGGCTGTAAATATTGATGTGATTTTAACAGGGTTAAAAAGTATAGGCTTTGACGATGTGTTTGAGGTAGCACGTGGTGCAGAGGTAATTACTGAAAAAACAAAAGAAATCCTTGAAAAGAAAGAATCGAATGGGCCTCTTATTTCTTCAGCGTGCCCTGCCGTTGTAAGACTTATTGCAGTGAGATTTCCCTCGCTTTCAGAAAAGATAATTCCCTTAACCTCTCCTATGGAGGTTGCGGCACAAATGGCACGAAAAGAAGCCGTTAATAAAACAGGTCTTTCAAATGAAGATATAGGAACATTCTTCATTTCGCCGTGCCCGGCCAAGGTTACGGCAGTAAAGAATCCGCTTGCAATGACAAGCTCAAATGTAAGTGGAGTAATATCTGTAAAGGATGTATACATAAGACTTGCACAAGCTCTCCAGAGTGTAAAGCACTTAGAAAAGCTTTCCGTTGCAGGGCGTGACGGCGTCCGTTGGGCGAGAAGCGGTGGCGAGGCAGAGGCAATTGGAATAAAGAATTATATTACGGTTGACGGAATACATAATGTTATTAAAATGCTTGAAGAGCTTGAGGATGAAAAACTGAATAATATTGATTTCATTGAAGCCCTTGCCTGCAATAGCGGATGTACCGGAGGCCCCTTGAACGTAGAAAATGAATTTGTAGCAAATTCAAGAATACGTAACTTGTCAGAAAATCTTACAAGCAAGCCTTTAGATTATGAGGGTGTTAATGTTTATTGGGATAACAATATTGAATATGAGCCGTTATCCCCATTGGATAATGACATAAATGAAGCAATGAGAAAGATGCAGCTTCTTGAAGAAATTTACAGACGCCTGCCCCAGCTTGATTGCGGCAGCTGCGGAAGTCCTAACTGTCGTGAATTTGCGGAAGACATTGTCCGCGGAAAGGCACAGGAGAGAGATTGTATATTCCGTTTAAGAGAAAAAATAGAATTACTTGCAAAAGAGATTCAGGAACTTGGAAAGATGATAAACGAGTAAACTAAAACTCCGATAGAAAACGGTGATTTTATGAACGTAAAGGAAATTGCAGAAAAACTAAACCTTAAAGCACTCTGTGCTGAAGAAAATACAGATAGAGAGGTCAGCGGTTGCTATATCGGTGACCTTCTCAGCCTCGTTATGAGTAAAGCCAAAAGTGGCGATGCGTGGATTACAATTCAGGGAAACATAAATATTGCAGCTGTTGCATCTCTTACCGACAGTGCGATGGTTATTATTGCCGAAGGGATAAAGGCTGATGACGCTGCAATAAACCGTGCCGGAATTGAGGGTATCCCTGTGTATTCTTCTGAAAAAAGTGCGTTTGAGCTTGCGTGTGAAATTAAGGAATGCCTATGAAATGCTATTATGATTTTCATATACACTCATGTCTGTCGCCGTGTGCCGATATGGATATGACGCCGCACAGTATTGCAGGTATGAGTTATATAAACGGACTTAACGCAATTGCGGTTGCTGACCATAACACTGCCCGTAATATCCGTGCAGTGACAAAGGCTGCCGAGCAGTACGGTGTTTGCGTTGTGCCTGCTATTGAGGCAGAAAGTGCAGAAAACATACATCTCCTGTGTCTGTTTCCTGACATTGAGAAAGCGGAGGAGATGGGAGCTTTGCTGGAAAGCCACCTTCCGCCGGTAAAAAACCGCCCCGATATTTTCGGCGAGCAGTTTATAATGAATGAGTCTGATGAAAAAACAGGGGAGATAGACGTTCTTCTTATAAATGCAACAGACCTCACTATTGAGGAAATTAAAAGAAAGACAGAAGAACTGGGCGGAGTGTGCATTTCCGCACATATTGACAGGGAAAAGAATGGAATTGTTGCAATTTTAGGCTCTGTTCCCGAATATTTGAACTTTTCAACCCTTGAATTGTCACATCAGTGTAAGGACTTAAAAAAAGACGAAAAGTATAAATACATATCAGACAGTGATGCTCATTATCTTACAGATATTGCAGAAAAAATTAATTTTTTGGAAGTTAGCGAAATTACCCCTGCCGAAATAATCAAAATTTTGAAATAAAATAGGACTTTTTTGTATTTTGTTATAGACAAAATACTTTTGTTTTGGTATAATTAAATGAGTGATATTGTAATCGATATTGCAATATCGATATATAATGATAATATAATTTTTATAATCATTTTAGGAGGTAAAGTCATGGCAAAGGAAGCAGTTATTCCCTTCAAGGGAACAGCACAACAGGAAGAGCAGCTTATGAGCGTTATCGCCCAGTACAAGGATCAAGACGGTGCACTCATCCCTGTTCTCCATCAGGCACAGGAAATCTACGGTTACCTTCCAATTGAGGTTCAGACAATGATCGCTGATGGTCTCGGCGTTCCGCTTGCTGAAGTTTATGGCGTTGTAACTTTCTACACCCAGTTCTCCCTCAATCCTAAGGGCGAGTACAAGATTGCTGTATGTCTCGGTACTGCATGCTACGTTAAGGGCAGCGGTGATATTCTGGAGAAGTTCAAGGAGCTTGCAGGTATTGATGTAGACGGTTGCACACCTGACGGAAAGTTCTCTCTTGAGGCTACACGTTGTATAGGTGCTTGCGGTCTCGCACCTGTATTCACTATTAACGAGGATGTTTACGGTCGTGTTACCGCAGACGATATCCCCGCTATTTTTGCAAAATATCAGGACTAATGCAGGAAATCAGCTTAAATATTCTTGACATTGTTCAAAATTCAATCCGTGCAAATGCTACTTTGATTGAAGTAACAATCGAGGAGGCTCCTTCAAACGATGTCTTTGCCTTTACGGTAAAGGATAACGGATGCGGTATGGATGAGGAAATGGTAAAAAGAGTCACTGACCCTTTTGTTACTACCAGGACAACCCGTAAGGTGGGGCTGGGAATTTCACTTCTTAAATCCTTGGCACAACAGGCAGGTGGGGATATAGAACTTGAAAGCGAGGTAGGGGTAGGCACACAAATCCGTGCTGATTTTTCCTATAATCATATTGACCGTCAACCCCTGGGGGATATTTCGGCAGTTATGGTTTCGCTTATCAGTATGAATCCCAAAATTGACTTTGTGTATACCCACTCGTTTGAAAAGGAGGTATTTGTCCTTGATACACGTGAGCTGAGAAAAATCTTAGGTGATGAGGTCAGCTTTAGTGAAATCAGCGTTGCACAGTGGATTGGCGAATATATTAATGAAGGTTTAACCGAAATTTATGGAGGTGCGAAATAATATGAAAAGCATAGCAGAACTTGAAGCTATTAAGAAAAAGGTTCTTGATAATGTAAATCTCAGACAGGAAAGAGAAGAGGGCGTTAGAGTTGTTGTAGGTATGGCTACATGCGGTATCGCAGCAGGTGCACGCCCCGTTATGACAGCTTTCCTCGAGGAAGCAAATAAGCGTAATCTTAGCAATGTTGTTATTGAACAGACAGGCTGCATCGGTATGTGTGCACTCGAGCCTATCGTTGAAGTTTATGTTCCCGGTGAGGAAAAGGTAACATACGTTAAGGTGACAGCTGAAAAGGTTGCAAAGATTGTATCTGACCATATTGTTAACGGTGCTCCCGTTATCGAATATACAGTTGGTGCACAAAAATAAGAGGGGAGTGTAATTAAATGAGTTTGTACAGATCACACGTGCTTATCTGTGGCGGTACAGGTTGTACCTCTTCAGGTGGAGCTAAGCTTATAGACGAGTTTGAAGCACAGCTCAAGGCAAACGGCCTTGAAAACGAGGTTAAGGTTGTAAAAACCGGTTGCTTCGGTCTTTGTGCACTCGGTCCTGTTGTAGTTGTATACCCTGAGGGTGCTTTTTACAGCAGAGTTCAGAAAGAAGATGTCGCTGAAATTGTTACAGAGCATCTTCTCAAGGGTAGAATCGTAAAGAGACTTGTTTACGATGAAACCATTAATGAAGGTGAAGATACCATCAAATCTCTTAACGAGGTTGACTTCTATAAGAAACAGATGCGTATTGCACTTCGTAACTGTGGTGTTATCAATCCCGAAAATGTTGA
>JAZLEL010000045.1:0-7459 GCA_045615265.1 Clostridia bacterium
CTTTGTCAGGTTACCCGAAGGCGTACGTGGGTACGTCGAGAGGCGAAGTTTGTTCGTAGCAAAAAGGCTTAAAAAACAGAAAAATCGAATAAATTGAGATTTTTCAACCAATTTAACACAATTTCACGACTATAAACTGTCTATATTCTGTATTATTATCGCCTTTTTGCGTTCTGGACTTTTTTTACATCCCCTGTTGTCAGTCTTCAAAATCATCCTCGGGAAATGAGCCACGTAAAAACCAATCGGGCATAAAGCCCGCAGGATAAAGCTCTAAGGGTTCATTTTTTTCTTCTTTAGCTACATTTATGACAGATATTTCTCCAAAATTAAGCTGCGGCATCATACGTGCCGGCACAGCATAGGTTATGTAACACATTGCCTCTTCGTTTTGCATTTTTATCACCTCAAATGCAGTATATGAATAAAAATACATAATTATTGCCTTTTTACAAAAAAGGGTGTATAATAAAAATTAATCGTAAATAAAAGCGAAAGGTCTGAATATAAATGTTAAATGAAATAAAAAAAGCTGCTTCCCTTGCTGCAAAGGAGCTTATTGAGGCAGCTTCCCTTAAAAAAGGAGATATACTGGTTGTGGGTTGTTCCTCTAGCGAGGTTTGCGGAGAAAAAATTGGCACAGGTAGCAGTGAAGAGGTTGGCGAAGCCATATTTGACGGCATATACTCTGTCTTAAAGAGAAAGGGGATATTCCTCGCTGCACAGTGTTGTGAGCATCTTAACAGAAGCCTCGTTATAGAACGTGAATGTCTTGAAAAATATAATCTTGAAGAGGTTTGTGTTGTCCCCCATAAAAAAGCGGGCGGCTCATTTTCAACGGCGGCGTACAGAAATTTTAAAAACCCCGTTGTTACAGAAACAATACAGGGTCACGCAGGTATTGACATCGGCGGAACTCTTATCGGAATGCATCTTAAGAGGGTTTGCGTTCCTGTAAGGCTGAGCGTAAAAAAAATCGGCGAAGCACCTATTATATGTGCAAAGACCCGTCCCAGACTTATTGGCGGCGAAAGAGCCATTTATAATTTTACAGAAGACGTTCAGCGGTAAAAAATGCATTTTAAATCGGCTTTGAAAGCGATTTAAAGAAAGGCAGTATTATTATGGGCAAATCAAAAAAGGCTCCTACATTTTTAATGAATGTAATAACGATTATTTTCGCACAAATACTGGTTAAGCTTTTAGGCTTTGCTTACAGAATGGTCATTACAAATATTGACGGCTTCGGCGATATGGGTAACGGCTACTACAATTTCGGCTACCAGATATACACACTTCTTCTTGCAATCAGCTCCATCGGCATTCCAAACGCTATTTCAAAGCTTGTTTCCGAGCGTTGTGCACTGGACGATTATCGTGGTGCAATGCGTATTTTCCGTGTCGCACTGGTTCTATTTGCTTGTGTGGGTGCGCTTTTTTCAGCGGTAATGTTTTTCGGAGCGGAATTTATCGCCGAAACGATTTTAGATGCTCCTCTTGCAAAATATACTATTATGGTGCTTTCCCTTGCACTTATCTTTGTGTCTATATCCAGCGTTATACGTGGGTTTTTTGCAGGGCAGCACAATATGAAGGCTACTAATTCAAGCCAGGTATTAGAGCAGCTTTTAAAAAGTGTTTCCACAATTTTAATAGTTCTTGCAATTGCAGGAGCAAAACCCGAATATATGGCGGCAGGTGCGACACTTGCTACCACCTTGTCGACACTTTTGAGCTGTATCTACCTATTTATATTCTATTCTTTAAATCGCAAAGACATAAAAGAGAAGTTTCAGTCAGCCCCTGCCCTTAAAATTCAGGGAAGCGTGATGAAGATTGCAAAAATGATTCTTCTTGTATCAATTCCCATTTCTCTTGGTTCTATTGTGGCATCTCTCAACCGTGTCGTGGATATCGTAACGGTTGTGCGAGGGGTAAAAATCGCCCTTGCGGACCGCTTTGCAGATGTGGTAGCACTGGGTGATGAGGCGGTAAGGCTGAGCGGAATTTTAAGCAAGACAGATGTGCTTGTAAATTTACCGCTTGCACTTAATACTGCGTTTGCAACAGTGCTTGTTCCCACAGTTGCGGGTGCTCTTGCAGTAAAAGATTACGCCGTTGCAAAACAGAAAATTTCCTTTTCTCTTTTAATATCCGTGGTAATAGCCCTTCCCTGCAGTGTTGGATATATGGTTCTTGCAGGGCCTATCTTAAAGCTTATTTATCCTAACGCCAGTGAGGGGGCGATGCTTTTTGCAATGGTTGCCCCGACAGTTTTCTTTTCTGCGATGAGCCAGACAATTTACGGCTCGCTTCAGGGTATGGGAAAAATTTTCACCCCTGCAATAAGTGTTTTGTGCGGAGGGGTGGCAAAGGTTATCTGTAATCTTGTTCTGATTCCTATTCCTGCGATTAATATTTACGGTGCTCCAATAGGAAGTATTTTCTGTCAGGCTATTGCCTTTTTCGTAAGCTTTTACGTTCTTCGGAAAAACCTTCCCATGGAAATCCCTGTAAAAAAATATTTCCTCAAACCTCTCGCCTCGGCGGTGGGTATGGGAATTTCGGTATGGGGGGCTTACAAGCTCTTTAGCGTTCTTGGAAACTCCGCTGCAACACTTCTTTCAATTATTGTGGGAATTATCGTTTACTTTGTACTTATCGCGGTTTTGAGGGTTTTTGACAGAGAGGAGCTTTCTTCTCTCCCCATAATAGGCAAAAAATTTAAAAACTAAAAATTACCAAAAAGAAATTCTTGAAAAAGCAAGAATTTCTTTTTTATTGGGGAAAATAAATTTGAAAGGGTGAAAAGCTATGAAAAAACTCAAATTTATTTTAATTGTTCTTGCATTTATATCAGTATATTTTCTACGCATTGCAGTAATAGGCAGTCTTGGCGGTACCAGCAGTGCAGTAACTTTAATATAAGGAGATTTTTTTATGCTGTCAAAAAAAGAATATGCAAAAATCGTAAAAAAACACTCAACAAAATCTCCTCTTTTAAAAGATACTCTCCGTGCATTTTTTGTGGGAGGGCTTATCTGCGTCATAGGAGAATGTCTGAGGAAATTTTATTTGTCTTTGGATTTGGGCAAGGAGATGGCAGGCAGTGCAACCAGTATTACACTGATTTTTATAGCATCCGCCTTAACGGCAATCGGTGTTTTTGATAAAATAGGAAAGTTTGCAGGTGCAGGCACACTTGTCCCCATAACGGGGTTTTCCAATGCCGTTACCTCCCCTGCTATGGAATTTAAGTCGGAGGGGTTGGTGCCCGGCACTGCCGCAAAAATTTTCACCGTAGCAGGTCCGGTCATTGTCTACGGAACGTTGTCCTCGGTTATTGCCGGACTGATATATCTTATATTTATGAGGTGAAAAAATGTATAACGTAGGAATGGGAACTATAATTTTTGATAAAAAGCCGTCCGTTTTCTCCTATGCCTCTGTCGTAGGAAAAAAAGAGGGCGAGGGGCCTTACGGCAAATTTTTTGATGAAGTGGAAACCGATGCATATTTCGGTCAGGAAACATGGGAAAAGGCAGAAACGGAAAATCTTCGCAGAAGCGTATCACTTTGCCTGAAAAAAGGAAAGCTTCAGGCACGTGATATTGATTTTTCCGTAGCTGGCGACCTGTTAAACCAATGTATTTCGTCAGGTTATGCGTTAAGGAGTCTGGGGATTCCTTTTTTCGGGGTATACGGAGCGTGCTCCACTATGGCAGAAAGCATCACTCTGGGCAGTATTATTATTGGCGGCGGCGGTGCAAAGCGTGTTTTGTGTACCACCAGCAGCAATTTCTGCAGTGCGGAAAAGCAGTTTCGTACACCGCTTGAATACGGCGGTCAGCGTACGCCCACTGCTCAATGGACAGTTACAGGCAGTGGCAGTACTATTATCTCAGATGAAGGCGATGGTCCTTACATTGAGGCTGTTACCTGCGGAAGAATAGTTGATTTAGGCGTTGCCGATGCTGCAAATATGGGTGCGGCAATGGCACCTGCTTTTGTAGACACTGTAAAACGCCACCTTGATGCTACGGGCAGAGATATCTCCTACTACGACCTTGTTTTGTCGGGGGATTTGGGCTTGATTGGAAAAAGCATTGCTATTGAGCTTTTTGAAAGGGAAAATATAACCCCCGGCGACAGATACAACGACTGCGGAGCTATGATTTTTGACAACAAAAAGCAGGATACCCATGCAGGTGGAAGCGGATGCGGTTGTGCGGCATCAATGCTGTGCGGATATGTTATCCCCGAAATGAAAAAAGGTAATTTAAAGAGAGTTCTTTTTGCCGCAACGGGTGCACTTATGAGTCCTACTGCAACTATGCAGGGGGAAAGCATCCCCTCAATATCACACGCCGTTTCTTTTGAAGCATAAACAGGGGCTTTTTCTCATAAATATAGAGAAAGAGGTGCTCTGTATGAAAAATAACCGTATTAAATATATTTTAGCGGCGGCACTAATGCTACCGCTTTCTCTTTTTCTTCAGCACGTTTTTGCCAAAGACACGGATAAAGTTGTATATATAACCTTTGATGACGGGCCGACACTTAATACCCCGCAAATTGTCAAAACGCTTGAAAGCTACGGGGCAAAGGCGACCTTTTTTGTTCTGGAGGAAAGAATTGTACAATACCCCGATTTCATAAAACAAATACACAACAACGGTAACGCACTCGGTC
Organism: Clostridia bacterium; assembly: GCA_045615265.1. Classification (GTDB taxonomy): domain Bacteria; phylum Bacillota; class Clostridia; order UMGS1883; family UMGS1883; genus UMGS1883. Next base: position 4,693 of record JAZLEL010000045.1, read on the forward strand.
TTCACGGAGTCAGCCACAGCGAGGCAATATATTATACTGCGTCATCTCCGTTCGAGGAAATGGAAAAAACCAACAAGGCACTTAAGGCGGTTCTGGGCGAAGGGAGCAACCTTGTCCGTGTTCCCTTCGGCTCGAGCTATCGGCTGACTATGGAGCAGGCAAAAATCCTTGGCGACAACGGCTACGTTGTCTGGGACTGGAATGTTGACCCACGTGACAGTGTGGGAAGAATCATCCCCGAAAGGGTAATGGCAAACTTACGCCGTGACCTTTCAAGGTGCAAGGGAACACCTGTAATTCTTCTCCACGACAGAAAAAGCACCGCCCAGCTTCTTCCCCAGATGCTCAGCTATCTGAAAAGTGAGGGGTATACAATGCTCCCTATAAGCGATAAGGAAAAATCCATCAATCATTTAAGATAAATCTCTTTATCCAAAAAAACAAAATTTACCTTTTTATATTGACAAACGGATTTACTTATGTTAAGATGATACTCGGCATATTATCCGGTTACTATGGTTTGCGGTTTCTCCAACCCATGCCTTGGCTTTCGGAGTTTTTGCCGTAAAATATTTTTTAGGAGGTTTTCTTATTATGTTAAAGGAAACAAAGCAGAGCATTATCGATCAGTACAAGCTTCACGAGGGTGACACAGGTTCTCCTGAGGTTCAGATTGCTATTCTTACTGAAAGAATCAATCACCTCAACGAGCATCTTAAGGTTTACAAGAAGGACCATCACTCAAGACGCGGTCTTCTCAAGATGGTTGGTCAGCGCCGTGGTCTTCTTAACTACCTTACAAAGGTTGACATCAACCGTTACCGTGCAATCGTTGAAAAGCTCGGTCTGAGAAAGTAATAAGCTTAAAACAGTGTCGGAGGAGATATTCTCCTCCGACAAATTAAAGTCAGGGCATTTCCTGGCTTTTTATCACATTTAGGGAGTCGAAAGGGGAGGTTCGCTTAGCACTTAAGAAAGAGGGACAGCCTTTTGGTTATTCAGTTTTCTTAAGTGATAAACAACTACCCTTTCGAACGAAATAATTTTTTGGAGGTTTAGTATGTTTAAGACTTTTGAAACAGAGTTCTGTGGCAGAAAGCTTGTTGTTGAAACAGGTAAAATGGCACAGCTTGCAGGCGGCAGCTGCCTTGTTCGCTACGGCGAAACTGTTGTTCATGCAACAGCTACTGCATCTGCAAAGCCCAGAGAGGGTGTTGATTTCTTCCCTCTGGCAGTAGATTATGAAGAAAAGCTTTATGCTGTTGGTAAAATCCCCGGCAGCTTTTTAAAGAGAGAGGGCCGTCCTACTGAAAAAGCAATCCTTGCTTCAAGATGTATTGACCGTCCCATCCGTCCTCTTTTCCCCAAGGATCTTCGTAATGACGTTGCAGTTGTAACCACCGTTATGAGCGTTGAGCCTGATAACGATCCCGTTATAACTGCTATGATAGGTGCATCTATTGCAATTTCTATCTCTTCCGTTCCTTTTGCAGGACCAATCGCAGGTGCAACAGTCGGCCTTGTTGACGGACAGGTTGTTGTTAATCCTACTAAAGAGCAGCGTGATAAGAGCGAAATGTTCCTTACAATCGCAGGTACAAAGGAAAAGGTTAATATGATTGAGGCAGGTGCTAATCAGGTTCCCGAAGATTTAGTGTTTGAGGGTATTATGGCAGCTCATGCTGAAATCGCTAAAATGTGCGAATTTATCGAGGGCATTCAGAAGGAAATCGGCAAGCCCAAGTTCGACTATGAGCATATGGAAGTTCCCGAAGATGTTTACGAAGCAGTTAAGGAAATTGCCATTGATAAGGTAAGAGCGGCTCTTGATACAGATGACAAGAACATCCGTGAAGAAAACCTTAAAGAGGTTTACAGCTTTGTTTACGAAGCACTCGCTGACCGCTATCCCGAAATGGAAGCAGTTATTGACGAAGCTATATATAAATTACAGAAGTATGTTGTACGCCGCTGGATTCTCGATGACGGAAAGCGTGTTGACGGCAGAGGTCTTAATGATATCCGTCCCCTCGCATCTGAGGTTGGTATCCTTCCCCGCACACACGGCAGCGGTATGTTTACCCGTGGTCAGACACAGGTACTTACAACCTGTACTCTCGGTATGGTTTCTGAGGAGCAGCTCCTTGACGGCATCGATGATGAGGAAACTAAGAGATATATGCATCACTACAATTTCCCGTCATACTCCGTTGGTGAAACAAGAGCGAGCCGCGGTCCCGGAAGACGTGAAATCGGTCACGGTGCACTTGCTGAAAAGGCACTTGTTCCCGTTATTCCTTCAACTGAGGAATTTCCCTATACACTCCGCCTTGTATCTGAAGTTCTTTCTTCCAACGGTTCTACCTCTCAGGGTAGTATCTGTGGTAGCACACTTGCACTTATGGATGCAGGTGTTCCGATTAAGGCACCCGTTGCAGGTATTTCCTGCGGTCTTGTAACTGAGGGCGACCGTTACATCACAATGGTTGATATTCAGGGACTTGAGGACTTCTTTGGCGATATGGACTTTAAGGTAGCAGGTACAAAGACAGGTATCACCGCTATTCAGGTTGATATCAAGATTGACGGTCTTACACCCGAAATTATCCGTGAAGCTCTTGAAAAGACAAAGGAAGCACGCTTTAGGATTCTTGATGAGTGTATGCTCCCCTGCATCAGCGAGCCTCGTGAGGAGCTTTCAAAATATGCTCCCAAGATTATCTCCACAACAATCGACCCCGACAAGATTCGTGAGGTTATCGGTAGC
>JAZLEL010000046.1:0-11049 GCA_045615265.1 Clostridia bacterium
TATGGTAAAAGATGATAAGCACCGCACCCGTGCACTTCTGTCGGAGAATGGAGAGGTATATATAAATCCTATAAGCTCTGTTTTTCATCTTATTACAAGTATACAGGACGAGGTGCATCGCTTTGCGATAGAATATCACAGGTCGCTTCATAGAAAAAACGCTATCGAAAGCGAGCTTGAAAAGATACAGGGAATAGGAAAACAGAAGCGAATCGCACTTCTTAAACACTTTAAAAGCATCGGCAAAATTAAAACCGCATCAGTTAATGAACTGGTGGCGGTAAAGGGTATCAGCCATAAAAATGCAGAGGATATATTTGAATATTTTAAAACCTGATGGCACTGCCATCAGGTTTTTATATTCCCAAATCATTATTTATTACGTTTGCATTTTTTACTGAATCCTTTCCGTATTTATCACGGATAGCATCAAGGGTTTTTTCAAGGTTTTCTCTCTTTGGATTTTTTTCCTCATCGAAAAAGCTTATCTGCTCACTGCTTCCTTCTGGGATAATCCCTCCTCCTGTTACCGTCAGCATACGGATAGGATTTTTCATATTCCAGCTGCGGCGGATAATTTCCATCGCCTTATCAGTTATTTCCTTTGCAAGATTTGTCGGGCGGTCAAGCTTTTCCTGTCTCTGTATTGAATGAAGATTAGGGTCTTTGATAGTTACCTGCACCACAGTGCATTTAACTTCCTTTTTTCTCATTCTTACGGCAATACACTCGCTAAGATGGGAAATTCCGCATAAAATGTCCTTTTCCCCGTATAAATCTCTTTTAAAGGTCATTCCGTTGCCGACCGACTTAACCTCATCATTTGCGTGGGGGTCTACGGGTGAATTATCCTCGCCGCGGGCATAGCGGTAAATGGTTTCGCCTTGTTTTCCAAGTGCTTTTATAAGCCTGTTTACATCACTTTCGGCAAGGTCGCCTATGGTTTCAATATGAAGCTTTGTAAGAACTTCCTTTGTGCGTCTGCCCACAAAGAGTAAATCAGAAACGGGGAGAGGATATACAATACTTTTATAATTCTCTCTTGAAATAACTGTTGTAGCATCAGGCTTTTTGTAGTCACTGCCCAATTTTGCAAAAACTTTATTAAAAGAAACCCCGGCAGATATTGTAATTCCGATTTCTTCGCGAATGCGTTTCCTGAGGGCATTTGCAATTTCCTCGCCACTGCCGAAAAGCTTCTGAGAGCCTGTTACGTCAAGCCAGCTTTCATCAATTCCAAACCTCTCCACCTTATCGGTGTACTCAAGGTATATGTCATTAATTCTTTGACTGTATTCTTCGTACAAGTCGTGCCTTGGAGGAACTATTACAAGGTCGGGACACTTTTTCTTTGCAGAAAAAATGGTTTCGGCAGTTTGAATGTTATATTTTTTTGCAAGCTCGTTTTTAGCAAGTATAATTCCGTGTCTTGCTTCCTCACTTCCTCCAACCGCCATGGGAACATTTTTAAGCTCAGGATTTATTGCACTCTCAACAGAAGCATAAAAACTGTTGCAGTCACAATGAAGTATTACTCTGTCCAAACCGCCACCTCCTTTAAGGTACGAAAAGATGCAATTCATTTTCGTTAAAATCTTTATGAAATTCCAGATATATGAATTATATCACGCAGTATTTTAAAAAGCAATAAATTTAGCTTTTGGACATTTTACTCTGCCTTTAAAAACTTGACTATGACACTAAAATGGTGTACAATATATAGTTGATGAGGTATGTGTAAACAGTCGGAGGTGAATGTGTGAACAGTAAGGCATATATATTGGTTGTACTGGGTATATTTCTCGCCAAAGGTCTTGGTTTTGTCAGGGATATAATATTCGCTTCAGTTTTTGGAGGAAGCGTATACACAGACATATATTTTCAGATTTTCGGTCTTGTTAATCTGATTTTTACAGGGGTAGGCGTTGCACTTTCAACGCTCGTTATAAAAAACCTCAATAAAGAGGCAAATTCAGACGAAGAGAAAAAGCGGAAATATGTTTCCTCGTTCATAGGGAAAACAACATTGTATACGCTTATTGTAACGGCTTTAGCTTATTTATGTGCAAAACCTGTTGTACATATTCTTCTGCCTGGATTAGAAAGTGAATACTATCCTTTAGCAATTAAGCTTATGTATATAATGCTCCCCTCGCTCTGGTGTGTGCTTATTGCATATATTATTTCAGGGGTGCTTCAGAATAATAAGGTTTTCTTTATCAGCTCAATTATGAGCCTGCCCTTTAATGCGGTAATAATATGCTCGCTTTTTGTGCCGAACATTGACATCGCGACAGTAGGAATTGTGACTACAATCGGCTGGTTCCTTCATATAGTAATTCAGCTTCCGTCTTTTTATAAAAAAGGGTACCGCTTCTTTGTAAAGCAGAATGAAAAGAGTTCCGTACGCGGAAAAAACAGTGAGCTTATATGGATTTTCATATCCAATATGATGTTCCAGGTCTGCTTTATGATTGACAAGGCATTTGTCAGCGGTGAAAAGGGTGCAGCCTCTGCAATAAATTATGCATCAAATCTTTTCATAACCATAGCCAGCGTGTTTGTTGTAGCTATGAGCAATGTTGTTTTCCCCTCAATCAGCAAAAATTATGAAGAGGGGAATATAGATTATGTTAAATCCCTCCTGCAGAATATGATAGTAATTATGCTTGCAATCTTTGTACCTTTTATTCTGGTAACAAGCTGCTTTGGAAACAATGTGATTGCACTTATTTACGAGCGTGGAGAGTTTACAAGTGAGCTTAGCCGTGCAACGGGTGTCCTTTTTGCCATATACACTCTGGGTGCATTCGGATACGTGTGTCAGGAGCTTTTCAATAAGATTTTATATCTCGATGGTAAATATTCCTACACTGTAATAGGTACAGTTTTGGTTATCTTATTAAAGCCTGTAATCAATATTTTTGCAGGGAAGTATGGCGTTGCTGCGATTTCGGCATCAACCACCATTTTGTTCAGCCTGTATGCAGTAAATATTGCGATGGCAATGAAAAAAGTAATTGGAAGTTACCTTGACAAAGCTTTGGGTAAAAATGCTTTGAAAATACTTTTTGCAGGTGTATGTGCACTTATCGCTTTTGACGTGTTTAAAATCTCACTTCCCGAAATTACCAATCATAAGCTTATGTTTTTAATTCCGCTTGCATTTTGCGGCATAATATACTGCGGCGTGCTTTGGGTAAGCGGTATAGTTAAAATAATTTTGCAAGGCAGAAATGCGGATATTCCGCAGATAGGAGATGGAGAATGAATAAAAAACATCTGATAATCCGCATTGTAATAATGCTTCTTCTTGTGGCAATGATGCTTCCTTCTTTTATTGAGCGTCATACCAACGAACATAAAAATAATGACGTTATTTTTGCACTTAATTACAATAGTGCAAACAACTCTTTAAGCGATGAAGAATTTGAAGAAACGCTGAAAGAAAATAAAGAAAATGGCGTTACCGCTCTTTCAATAGGCGAGGAAAGTCTTAGTACACTTTTCAGCTCGGGATTTTTGGCGTACACTAATTACAGCGACATTTCTGTTAAAACAGATGAAGATAGTGAAGAAATATTAAGCCTTATTGAAAATGACAGAAAGCTCCGCAAAGACAGCTTTATTATTATAACAAAGCGTCCTGATGCAAAAGCGTATCTTGACAAATGGATTAAGGCAAAATATAACAATGAAGAGTATTTAAAGAAAACCACCTCAAAGGGTACAGATTTCTATGTAATCTATGAGGGTGGAACAGACGGAAAAAAAGTAGCCGTAGGTTTTAACGAGTCAAAAATAGAAAATGCATATAATAACGGCTTTGAAATCGTGCTGCCTATGATGCTCGGAGGTTTTTCAAATACTGAGTACATCAGTCATATAGGGGAGCTTGTTGATAAATATAATATCAGATTTTTAAATCTTAAGGAAAACTCCAGTTATGACGAAAAATCACCCTTTGCTGAAAAGAATTATAAGGCTATGTGCAATCTTATAAAAGAAAAGAAGCTTTATCTTGTAGTAACGGAAAATCAGGACCAGCTTTCAAACCAAAAGCCTATCGGATATGCACAGCTTATAAATGCCGCACAGGGCAGAGTTCTCAGAAGCTATGAAACAGTAGATTTTAAATCTCAGAATCTTGTAGAAGCACGTTATCACCAAATTATAAATTCTGTGACAGACAGAAATATAAGACTGGTAATTTTAAACCAGTTTACAAGCGGTATTGGCACATATAAGGATAAAAGCGATAAAACAAACGAGGCAACAAAGCTTGCAATCGAAAAATTAAACAGTATTGGCTATAATACACAAAGCTATGACACACGGTATGACTATAACGTAAACAGGCGTCTTACATCTTTTTGGGCGTTAATTCTTATGATAGTTATGGGCGTTACAATGCTTGAGCTTCTTTTCTCAAAAAGAATGAAAAAACTTGAATTTTTGGGATTGTTAGCTATCATAGCAGGCAGCGGATTTTCATTTGTTGCACCTGAGGGGATAATTTGTCTTTATCCTACGCTTTTTGCAGCACTTGCTCCGTGTTTTGGTATAACTGTCGCTATGGTATATGTTGAAAAGACAGGTAAAAAGCTCTCTACCCCTATGCTCATTCTTACAACTGTACTGATTTCACTTACGATGCTTTGCCTTTGCGGTATCGTGCAGTCAGCACTTTTATCAGGACTTGATTACTATATCAATTCCCTCATTTTCCGCGGTATTAAAATATCTTTAATACTTCCCATTATATACAGTGCGGCGGCTTACTCTATTATGATTGTTGATAAAAAGGATAATCTGGTAGTTAAAACTGTAAAACTTCTTAATATGGAGATAAAGGTTTACTGGATGCTTCTTTTAGCTTTAGGAGCAGGTGTAGCTGCAATCTATCTTATACGAAGCGGAAATGTTTCAAAAATTTCTCCTCTCGAATCTTTTATGCGTAACAGTATAGCGGAACTTATGTCGGCACGTCCCAGAACAAAGGAGTTTTTGATAGGCTGGCCCTCTCTTACACTCTTTGCGTATTATGTAAGAAATACTGAAATAAAGCTCTTTAAATGGGGCTTTGCAGTTGGAAGTTCAATACTTTTTGCATCTGTTATAAATAGCTTCTGCCATGTGTTTACATCGGTGGAAATCATATATTCAAGAGTGGTTAACGGTGCCTTGGTTGGCGTAGCAGTATCGCTTATTGCACTCATAATAAATGCAGTTATAATCAAAGCAGTTCAGTTTGTAAAGAAGAAATATTATTAAAACGCCGAACGGTGGTGAAAAAATGGCTGATTATCTTACAACTCAAAAGGCGTTTCGCTCCCTTTTATCAAGTGCCCGCAACAGGAAAATCGGCCAGGCATATATCTTCGAGGGGGTAAAGGGCATAGGGAAATTTACCGCTGCAAGGATTTTTGCTAATGCAATTCATTGCACAGGAGAGGTAAAACCGTGCGGAGAATGTCCCGATTGCAAAAAACACAGGGCAAATACTCACAGTGACCTTATAATTATAGGGGGAGAAGGCTCCGTGCTGGTTGATGATATCCGCAGTATAAATGAGGAGCTTTATATAAAACCCGCACTTTCGGATAAAAAGATTTTCATAATCCGTGGGGCGGATAATATGAATGATGCAGCACAGAATGCCCTTTTAAAATCTTTTGAGGAGCCTCCGTCATATGCTGTCATAATTCTTCTTTCTGAAAATTCTAAAAACCTCCTGCCCACCATAAGGTCAAGGGGAAGCAAGGTTGTTTTTGAGCCGTTTGCAGAAGATGAGATACACGATTATTTACTTCGTCAGTACCCCTTAAAACGTGATATTGCAGCATTTGCAGCACTTTACAGCGGAGGGGTAATTGGCAGAGCGATAGAAATTTGCGAGGACGAGGAATTTTTCGACACAAGAAAAAATATGTTCCAGAAAATCAGTGCTATGACAGGTGACAGACTCTCTGTTATCGGTGTGGCAGATGCCTTCGGTGTGAAAAGCAAGACGAAATTTGACGGGTGCGATTTATATTTTGATTTATACGGGGGCTTTATGCGTGACGTTATGGCACTTAAAACAGGCGGCCGCATTATAAACAGTGATATGACACCGCTTATTGAGGCATTTTCGTCAAAGGTTACATTGTCATCAATAATCAGTATAATTGAAAAAGTAGCAATTACCCGTTCACAGCTTAATAAATCTATGAATTATGAGTTGTGGATAATAAATATGCTTATAAATTGTTGGGAGGATATACATGGTAAAGGTAGTAGGAGTTAAATTTAAAGAAACAGGAAAGGCATACTATTTTGGACCCGGTAATCTTGACCCCAAGCAGGGAGAGGCAGTAATTGTTGAAACTGCAAGGGGGCTTGAATACGGTGTTGTTTCTATGTCTCTTAAAGAAGTTGATGAGGCGGAAATAGTTCCCCCTCTTAAGGAAATAGTACGTATCGCTACTGAAAATGATAAAGTTCAGGTAGAAAAAAACAAAAAGAAGGAAAAAGAAGCCTTTGTTATATGCGAGGAAAAAATTGCCGCACACAAGCTGGATATGAAGCTTGTGGACGTAGAATATACATTTGACGGCAATAAAATTCTGTTCTATTTTACTGCTGAGGGCAGGGTGGATTTCAGAGAGCTTGTAAAAGACCTTGCATCTGTATTCAGAACGAGAATAGAGCTTCGCCAGATAGGTATCCGTGATGAGGCAAAAATGCTTGGCGGAATAGGAATTTGCGGCAGAGGACTTTGCTGCAGCACTTATTTAGACGGCTTTCACCCCGTGTCCATAAAAATGGCAAAGGAGCAGGGGCTTAGTCTTAATCCCACCAAAATTTCAGGTAATTGCGGAAGGCTTATGTGCTGCCTTAAATATGAGCAGAACTGCTATGACGAATATTCGAAAATCGCTCCTTCCGTAGGTGCGGTTGTTTCCACTCCCAACGGAAAGGGTATTGTGCAAAGCACCACTATTTTAAAGGGCATAGCAAAGGTTAAGCTTGAGGGAGAAGAAGGCGAAGCACAGGTTGAGGAGTTTAATTTCTCCGACCTTAAAATCCTCAAAAACAATAAGCAAAATGACCAGTCAGAAGCAGATTTGAAGGCACTTAAAAAGCTGGAGGAAAACTGATGAAAATTGTGTTGCTTGATACAGCTACCATGGGCAGTGATATGGGATTTTCCTGCATCGAGCGTTTGGGAGAATGTGTAAAGTATGAGAATACCTCACCTGTCGAGGTGGCTGAACGCATAAAGGATGCAGATGTAGTTGTTATAAATAAGGTGCTTCTTGACAGAAGTGTTTTGAAACACGCACCGAATTTAAAACTCATATGTTTGTTTGCAATTGGATATAATAACGTTGATATAGAGTATTGCAGAGAGCATAATATCCGTGTGAGAAATGTTCCCGGATACTGTGTGGAGAGTGTGTGTCAGCATACGTTTGCACTTCTCTTTATGCTTATCGAGAATATGCGTTATTATGATGACTTTGTAAAAAGCGGAAACTATTCAAAAAGCGGTGTTGCAAATCATTTGGGACGTCCGTTTTTTGAGATTTCAGGCAAAAAATGGGGAATTATAGGTATGGGTGCAATAGGAAGGGCTGTTGGCAACTGTGCCTCTGCCTTTGGTGCGGATGTTTGCTATTCAAGTATAAGCGGCGTTAACCGCAAGGAAAAGTATGAAAATGTTCCCCTCGCAAAGCTTCTTTCGGAGTGTGACATAATTTCAGTTCACGCACCTCTTAATGAAAAAACCATGAATCTCATAGGCGAAGACGAATTTAAAATGATGAAAAAAACTGCCTTTATAGTAAATGTAGGCAGAGGGGCTATAATTAACGAAAAAGCGCTGGCAGAGGCTATTGATAGCGGAGTTATTGCAGGAGCGGCGCTTGACGTTTATTGTGAAGAGCCTCCACGTGAAGATTCTCCTGTTATGTCGATTAAAAACAAAGAAAAAATTGTTTATACCCCCCATACGGCGTGGTCATCTGTTGAAGCGAGAAAAAGATGTATCAGTATGACCGCAGATAATATAAAAGCTTTTATGGAGGGCAGATCAGAAAACGATGTTTGGAGCTAACTTATGAAATGTAATTGGGAAAAATTTATAGTGGGTGTAGTGTTGCTTGGAGTGATTGTTTTTTTACTGTCATATGCAGCATTTGCATCATACGATATAAAAATTCTCATTGACGGGGAACGCTTTGAAAGTGAAACTTCCCCGATTATTAAAGACGGGACAACCCTGGTGCCGCTGCGTGATATTTTTGAAAAACTTGGTGCTGATGTTGCGTGGGATGATAATACGCGAAGTGCACAAGCGGTATATGAGGATATCACAATCAAAATATTTCCCGATAACGGAATTTTCCTTAAAAACGGTGAAGAGTTAGCCTTAGGGGTACCCCCTCTTATCATAAATAACAGAATTTTAGTTCCTCTCCGCGCCGTTGCAGAAAGTTTTGGTTACAGTGTAGTGTGGCGTGGGGAGGATTATACTGTAAGTATCAGTAAAGCCCCTGTAATGAAAACACATTTTCTGGATTGCGGGCAGGGGGACAGTATATTTATTGAGCTTCCTGACGGAAAGTGTATGCTCATAGATGCAGGCGAAGAAAGCTTTGGAGAAACGCTTAAAAGCTTTATTCTTTCAAGAGGATACACCGATATTGATTATGTCATAGCAACGCACCCCCACAGTGACCATATCGGGGGGATGGAGTATATACTAAAGAACTTTTCAGTAGAAAAATTCTTTATGCCGCAGGTTTCTCATAATACGAAAACCTTTGAAAAAATGCTTGATGCACTTTTAGCTAACGGATGTGAGTGTATATATATTAAGCAGGGGAGTGTTATTTCAGAAACGCTCTATAAAATTTTAGTCCTTGCTCCGTACAGAGAGGATTATTCCAGAATGAATAATTATTCTGCAGTAGTAAAGCTTGACTATAATAATATTTCAACCATATTTTCCGCCGATGTGGAGGTGGATTCGGAAGAAGAAATAATAGAAAGTAAAATTGATATTAATGCAGATGTTTTAAAAATAGGTCATCACGGAAGCGTAACTTCTTCGAGTGAGAAATACCTTGACGCCGTTTCTCCCGTTGACGCAATAATTTCCGTTGGGAGAGATAACAGGTACGGCTTCCCTGATTATTTGGTGGAAGAAAGACTTAAAAAACGAGGAATAAATATACATCGTACAGATATTTCGGGAAATATTTCCATGACAGCAGACGGATATATTTATGTCATTGAGGGTGATAGGTAATGGAAAATTTATTAGTATCATTTAATGTAGTAGCGCCGCTGATTATATTGATGCTCCTTGGCATGCTTTTGCTGAGGGTACATATTTTTGACGAAAACACGGTAAAGAAAATGAATGTATCGGTGTTCAGACTTTTTCTTCCTGTTTTGATATTTAATAATATGTATAATTCATCAATAGATGATGTAAAAAATGTAGGCACTGCACTTTATACGGCAGCGGTAATTATAGGGGCATTTATTTTATCAGCCGTGTTTGTCAGCCTTGTAGAGAAAGACCCTAAAAAACGTGGCTCGATGGTGCAGGGAATGTGCCGAAGCAACTTTGTTATATTTGGCGTACCCCTGTGTGTAGCCATCAGCGGAGAGGGCGTTTTAGGCAAAGTATCTGTTGCGGTGGCAATAGTTGTTCCTGTGCTGAATGTTTTGTCGGTTATTGTGCTCGAATACTTCAGGGGAGGCAAGCCTGATATAAAAAAGATGATAAAAGGAATTATAACAAATCCTCTTATCATTGCTTCTCTGCTTGGCTTTTTAGCATTGATTTCAGGAATTAAGTTCCCGAAAATTATAAATACATCTTTAAACGATGTTGCAAAAATCGCCACGCCCCTTGCACTGATTCTTCTGGGTGCTTCTATAAAACTCAGTGCATTAAAAGGAAATATTAAAGAGCTTATTATTTCCATTGCGGGCAAACTCATCGTTATCCCCTTTATAGGGATTTTCATTGCGGCACTCATTGGAATGAGGGGCGGGGACATTGCCCTTCTTGTAGCGGCGTTGGCATCGCCTACGGCAGTATCGTCATACCCCATGGCACTTGAAATGGGCGGTGACGGGGAATTAGCTGCACAGATTGTAGCTCTTGGAACAACGCTGTGCATTATAACGGTGTTCTTATGGGTGTTTGTATTGAAACAGATAGGACTTATATAATAAAAAAGGGAATGCAGAAAACTGCATTCCTTTTTCTTTTTATTTTTGAGCAATCCTGTAAGCCGAGTTCTGTCATTTAAAACGGTCATCTATCTACGCCGTATATCTCTATACGGCTCCAGCCGCCCTTCGGATTATAGGCCGGACAAGCCAATCCTGTCGGCGTTGCTTCAGATGGGGTTTACATGGCACAAAGCGTTACCGCAATGTCGGTGGGCTCTTACCCCGCCTTTCCACCCTTACTTGCTTTTGGCAAGCGGTTTATTTCTGTTGCACTTTCCTTAGAGTCGCCTCCACCGGGATTTCTCCGGCATCCTGTCCTGTGAAGCTCGGACTTTCCTCATCAGCACCAATGTGCTGCCGCGACCGTTCAGACTGCTCAGTAAGCTATGTTATCATAAAATTTTGTCAGTGTCAAGAAGTGGAGAAACCTCAGCCTTGCTGATATAAATTTCGATTTTGCCGCCGAATTTCTCGCTAAGCTTTTCTTTTAAAAGCTCTGTCACGATTTTTTCACTGTCATAATGACGTATCTCGATAAAGTCGATATTATCATTTGCCTTTATCATTCCTAATTCGTGGTGCTTTAAATCTCCCGAAATATATACATCAGCACCCAGATTCATTGCAATTTCGGGAAGCTCACCGCCGCCACCGCCGTTACATACGGCAACGGTTTTTATCTCTCTGTCCTTTGAAAATGTGGAGTAGAGGGTGTCTACATGAAATTCGTCTTTAATCTTTTCGCAGAGCGTTTTTGCAGTTTCGCCCTTTCTTGTGTGGCAAATTCTTCCTAAATTGCCCTCAAGATTT
>JAZLEL010000047.1:0-2515 GCA_045615265.1 Clostridia bacterium
GATTATTATAACTGCTTCAGGCGGTCCTTTCTTTGGTAAAAAGAAAGAAGAACTTATGAATGTGACCCCTCAGATGGCTTTAAAGCATCCAAATTGGAGCATGGGGCAAAAAATCACAATTGACAGTGCTACACTCGTTAACAAAGGCCTTGAAATCATTGAGGCTATGCATTTGTTTGATGTTTCAGTTGATATGATTCAGCCTGTTATTCACCGAGAAAGTATTATACATTCAATGGTGAAGCTGTGTGATGGAAGCGTGATTGCACAGATGGGGGTAGCTGATATGAAACTTCCTATCAGCTATGCTTTATCATATCCTGAAAGAACGATGCCTGTAACCGCACCGCTGGATTTAATATCAGTTTCCAAACTTACGTTTTTTGATATTGATAACGAAGCCTTTCCCGCAGTTAATCTTGCAAAGAGAGCAGCTTCCTCAGGCGGTGTTATGTGCGCAGTATATAATGGTGCAAATGAAGCTGCCGTTGAAATGTTTTTAAATGAAAAGTGTACCTTTACACAGATAACAGAGCTTATCGAAAAGGCTATGGAGAAAGCTCCTAAGATAGAAAATCCTACTCTCGATGATATATTTATGGCAGATGCTTTTTCCAGAAAATTTGTAAAGGAATGTTGTTAATTGGCAATACTTATCACTATAATCGGATTCGGAATAATGATTTTTCTTCATGAACTTGGACATTTTATTGCAGCCAAGCGTTTTGGAGTGCTTGTACATGAATTCGCAATAGGAATGGGTCCAAAGATTTTTTCTTTTGGCAAAAGGGAGACAAAATATTCATTACGTCTTTTTCCGATAGGTGGCTATGTAAAGCTTGAGGGAGAGAACGATTTAGAGGAGAATGACAATCCACGTTCATTTTCAAATCTAGCACCTCTTAAGAGAATAATCGTTCTTATAGCAGGCGCCTTTATGAATGTTCTTCTTGGTTTTATAATTTTTTTAATTATAAACATTAATACCGGAATTACACCTCCTGTTGTGAAGGATATCCCCACAGAATATGTTGGTATTCAGTCTAATTTTCAGGTTGGGGACGAAATTATAAAGCTTAACAAAACACGTACCCGCACATTTGATGATATTTCCTTATTTATGAGTCGATTTGACGGGGATACTTTAACAGCAATAATAAAGCGCGACGGAGAAATTGTGAAATTAGACGAGTTTACGCCGTTTAAAACTGATAATGGTTATAAATTAGGAGTAATGTTCCGTGCTGAAAAGGCATCTTTTATAAGATGTGCTGAAAATGCTGTGTATGATACTTTGTATATTTCAAAAGCGGTTATTTATGCACTTTGTGACTTGATAAAGGGAGATGCAGGAATAAACTCCCTTTCAGGACCGGTAGAGATTGTTTCCACCGTCAATCAGGTTGCTTCACTTGACAGCAGCTATACACTTTTAAATATTTTATTACTTTTTGCCATGATAACGGTAAATTTAGGTGTATTTAATTTATTACCTTTTCCCGCACTTGACGGGGGAAGCATTATATTTGCATTGTACGAATTAATAACAAGAAAAAAAGTTAAAAGCGAAATTGTTGGTTATGCAAGTTTTATTGGATTTGCATTGTTGATGATACTGGCAATATATGTTACTGCCGGTGACATTATAGATTTAGTAAAATGACCGAAAGGGAGGATCACAAATGAGCAGATCGCTAGCAAGAGAAGATGCGTTTAAACTGATTTTTGAAATGGAAATCACAGCGGTTTCAGCAAACGATGCAATAGCTTATTTATATGACACTGTAAGTAAATCAAATGAAATGTGGGCACAAAAATTTATTTCCGTTTCAAACAGAAAATATATCGAAAATTTAGTAAACGGTGTATCAGAAAAAAGGGCAGACCTTATTTCCAAGATAGAACCTACTCTTAAAGAGTGGACAATTTCCCGTATTTCTAAAGTAAACCTTGCAATTTTGATGCTTGCAGCGTATGAAATTTATTATATAGATGATATTCCATTAAAGGTTTCTGCAAATGAAGCTGTTCAGCTTGCAAAAAAATATGCAGGGAAGGATTCATCGTCATTTATAAACGGTGTTTTAGGTACATTAATTAAAAAAGCAGAGGAAGAAGCTTAAGAAGGGAACTTTCAGCTATGACAGATGGAAGAAAAATTGCCACTGTAACCCAGATTAACAACTACATAAAAGCTATTTTTGAAAAGGTCCCTGTTTTGCAAAACATATGGATAAAGGGAGAAATAAGTAATTTTAAACTGCATTCATCGGGACATATATATCTAACCCTTAAGGACAACACCTCCGTGCTTAAAGCAGTGATGTTCAGAAATGCTGCCTCAACACTTAAATTCAAGCCTGCTGACGGTACAAAAGTGCTCGCAAGAGGGCGTGTAAGCGTCTATGAAGCAGGCGGTCAATATCAGATGTATATAGAAGAAATGGAAGCCGAAGGAACAGGCGACCTTTATGCTAAGTTTGAGGCGTTAAAGAATAAACTTTCAGAAGAAGGA
>JAZLEL010000048.1:0-15996 GCA_045615265.1 Clostridia bacterium
ACTCGGAATGATTGAAGTATATAGCTTTACAACGGCAGTTTGCGTAGCAGACCTTTGTGCTAAAACAGCTGATGTAAAGGTAATAGCCTTTGACAGAAACCGTCCTATAAGTGCCGATGTTCCGGCACCGCTTGTAATGGAGGTTAAGATTGAAGGCGATACAAGTGCAGTACAGTCCGCAATAGCAGCAGGTAAAGCATATGCAGAAAAAGAGGGGAAGTATATCGTTTCTCACGTTATTGCTCATCCTGATGACAAGGCACAGCCGATGGCATATCTTCTTGATATCAACCGTGATAAATTCAATAAAAAGCTGGGAAAAACCGCACCTGAGGCAAATCTTGATAAATCGTACAGTGCAATTGGCATTGTTGAGGTTCAGGGACTTGTTGCGGCAATCAGCGGACTTGACGAAATGCTCAAGGCTGCTCAGGTAAGCGTAATTCATACTGAAAAACGCCTGGGCGGAAGACTTGTTACATTCATAGTGACAGGTAATGTGGCAGCAGTTAAGGCAGCGGTAGAAGCAGGCTGCACAACCTCAAGAAAGCTTGGGGACGTGTATGGTTGTGAGGTAATTGCAAGACCGCACGCTGAAATTATGAAATTTTTCGACGTAGAAAATTGATTGGGGTAATCAATTATGGATATAAAAGAAATTGAAAACATCGTCAGAAAGACGGCAAATGAATATGCAAATACAGGCGAAGTGAAAATAGGCGTTTCTCAGCGTCATATTCATCTTTCTCGTGAGCATCTTGATATACTTTTTGGTAAAGGGTATGAGCTTACGAAGAAGAAAACCCTCATGGGCAGAGAATATGCAGCAGAAGAATGTGTAACACTTGTAGGACCTTCTCTTAAGGCAATTGAAAAAGTTCGTGTATTAGGTCCTGTGCGTAAGAATACACAGATAGAAATTTCACGAACAGATACATTTATCCTTAAGGTAAGCCCACCCGTGCGTCCTTCAGGAGAAATAAAGGGCAGCGAACGTATGGTAATCGTAGGACCTAAGGGAAGTGTATATCTCAATGAAGGTGTTATAATTGCCAACCGTCACATTCATCTGACACCTCAGTATGCTGCACAGCACGAGATTTCTGATGGTGACTGGGTAGATGTAATCTGCCATGGAAAAGAAAAAACAACAAAGTTTTACGATGTGCAGATAAGAGTTCGTGACGATTTTAATGTAGAAATGCACATTGATACAGATGATGCAAACAGTGCAGGTCTTCGTAATGGAGATATGGTTACTATAATTAAGAAATAATAATTAATTAATGAGAGGAAAATGAAATGTTTGCAATAGAAAGACAGCAGCGAATCCTTGAAAAATTAAAAGAAGAGGGTGCGGTCTCCGTAAGTAAGTTAAGCATCGAGTTTTCCGTAGCAGAAGAGACTGTACGCCGTGACCTTGAAAAGCTTGAGAAGCAGGAAAAGCTTCTCCGTACACATGGTGGTGCAGTCCCCGTTGATGATAATAAGTACGAGCCGTCACTTGAAAAACGAAGAAAAATAAATGTCGAAGGGAAAGAAAAGGTTGCAGTTTTGGCAGCACAGCTCATTTCCCCCGGTGAAACGATTTTTCTTGATGCTTCCACTACAACATACTTTATTGCTCGTGAGCTTAAGAAGATGCAGAATATAACTGTTATCACAAATTCTCTCCACGCGATAGCCGAGCTTTCACAGAATAAAGACATCAAGGTTATCGGTACAGGCGGTATGGTAGGGGAGAACGGTTCTTTTGTAGGAAGCATTGCTGAGGATAGCGTTCGTGAAAAATATGTAGCAGATAAAATTTTCTTCAGCTCAAGAGGTGTTACTGCTGACAGAGGAGTTTTGGACAGCAACGAGCAGGAATGTGCTATGAAAAAATGTATGATGACAAACTCCTGCAAAAAAATTTATGTATGCGGTCATACAAAAATCGGCAGAATTGGTTTTGCAAAATTGGCAGAATTTTCCGAGCTTGACTACTTTGTAACAGAAAGCGACCTCGACGAAGATTGGAGAAGGAGACTCGAGGAAGCAGGAGTCATCCTGATAACCCCTGAAAACTAAATTAAAAGCCAAATATGATAAAATTCATACTTGGCTTTTTTAATTTTATTTTTCAAATTAAAGGACATACTATAATAAAAACATTACAGAAATGGAGATTGTTATGAAAATAGCTTTTTTTGATGCCAAACCATACGACAAACCATCGTTTGAAAAGTATGGAAAGGAGCACGGAATAAATTTCAAATACTTTGAAACAAAGCTGAACGAGGATACAGCGGAGCTTGCACATGGTGCAGACGCTGTGTGTGCCTTTGTTAACGATACCATAAATGCAGAAGTAATAGATATTCTGTGCCAAATGGGAGTAAGGGTACTGGCACTAAGGTGTGCAGGATTTAATAATGTTGATATGAAGTATGCCTTCGCGAAAATTCACGTTCTCAGGGTGCCTGCATATTCGCCATATGCAGTAGCTGAACACGCTATGGCAATGCTTTTGACATCAATCCGCCGCATACACAAAGCATATATAAGGACAAAGGATTTTAATTTCAGCCTCAACGGAATGACAGGCTTTGACCTCTACGGAAAAACAGTTGGTGTTATAGGAACAGGACGTATAGGAAGGGTGTTTATTGATATATGCCGAGGTTTTGGTATGAAAGTGTTGGCATACGACAAATACCCCGCAGAAGGTCTGGACAACGGTGATACGATTAAGTATGTTTCTTTAGACGAGCTTTTTGCAAACAGTGACATAATATCGCTTCATTGTCCTCTTACGGAGGAAACCGACCATATAATTGACGAAGCTTCATTGGAAAAGTGTAAGAATGGAGTAGTTATTATCAATACCTCCAGAGGTGCACTTGTTGATGCGGAGGCACTTCTCGCAGCAATAAAATCACGCAAGGTGGGTGCTGCTTGTCTTGATGTATATGAGGAAGAATCTGATTTGTTTTTTGAGGACTTTTCAGGGCATATTGTGGAGGACGATACCCTGGCAAGGCTTATTTCTATGCCCAACGTAATTGTGACCTCGCATCAGGCATTTTTAACTGAGGAGGCACTATCCAATATTGCAGAAACAACTGTAAAAAACATTGTTGATTTTTTTGAAAAAGGGCAGTGTGCAAATGAGCTTTGCTACCGTAATGGCACAGCAGCAGATTGCAAAAGCGGCAAGTGCTTTTAAGGAATAGTAAAAATTAATAAAAGTATAAAAGAAACGACAATTTCGTATTGGAAATTGTCGTTTCTTTTGGTGCGGATGACAGGGGTCGAACCTGCACGTCATAGACACAAGAACCTAAATCTTGCACGTCTGCCAATTCCGCCACATCCGCATATTAACCTCAAGAATATATTCTAACATATGTTTATAAAAATATCAACATTTTTCCAAAATAAAATTTTATTTAAAAGGGAATAATTATTATATAAAGTAAAGAAAGGGATTGTGAATTATATGATAGAACAGGACACAATAAAACTTCTTAGAGAATGTGACGCAGGTATAAAAATGGGTGTATCTTCAATAGAGGATGTTCTGGGATATGTAGAAAGTGATGAACTGGAAAGACTCCTCACTGAATGTAAGGATGAGCATGAAAAACTTGACAGAGAGCTTCAGCAGCTTCTAGATAAATATAAAGATGACGGAAAAGAGCCTGCAACCATTGCCAAAGGGATGTCATGGATGAAAACTAATATGAAACTGGCAATGAATGAGTCGGACCACACAATAGCAGACCTGATGACCGACGGATGTAATATGGGAGTAAAATCTCTCAATAAGTATCTGAACAAGTACGAAGCTGCCGATGAAGTATCAAAGGATATTACAAAAAGGCTTATAAATCTTGAAGAAAAGCTGACAGTCGATATCCGCAAATTCCTGTGATAAAAACACCCTGAAGTGTGACAACTTCGGGGTGTCTTTTTTATGGCAATTTATTACAATACATAAGTTGAAATCAGAATCATTCTATGATATGATAAACATAGTTAAAGTTATTGTTGAAAGGAATTGTAATTATGAAGTATACTACAAAAGCAAAAAGGTATGAAGATATTGAATACAGAAAATGCGGAGAGAGCGGATTGAAACTTCCTGCAGTATCACTGGGATTGTGGCGCAATTTTGGAGACAATGCCGATTATGAAAATATGTGTAAAATGTGCTTTACTGCATTTGACAATGGTATAACGCATTTTGACTTAGCAAACAACTATGGGCCTGAGGCTGGTAGTGCAGAGCTTAATTTTGGAAAGATACTTCACGACCATTTTGAAAATTATCGTGACGAAATGATAATCAGTACAAAAGCGGGATATTATATGTGGCCCGGTCCGTATGGTGATAAGGGTAGTAAAAAATATTTGATAGCAAGCCTTGACCAGAGCCTTAAGAGAATGAATATTGACTATGTTGATATTTTCTATCATCACAGAATGGACCCTGACACACCGCTTTATGAAACAATGTGGGCGCTTGATAGCATAGTGAAAAGCGGAAAGGCACTTTACATTGGATTGTCAAATTACGATGGAGAAACTATGGAGAAGGCGGCAGCTATATTAGATGAATTACATTGCCCGTTTGTGATTAATCAAAACAAATATTCTATTTTAGACAGAACTGTTGAGAAAAACGGAATACTTGATAGTGCTGTTGAGAAGAAAAAAGGTATGATTACTTTTTGTCCGCTTGAACAGGGGCTTCTTACTGACCGATATTTAAATGGAATTCCGGAAGATAGCCGAGTGAAAACAGATGGCAGGTTTTTAAAAGAAAGTTCATTGTCTGACGAAATACTTGAAAAAATCAGAAAATTAAATAAGATTGCTGAAAAGAGGGGACAGACCCTTGCACAGATGGCACTTTCCTGGTTATATAGCCGTGAAGGAGTTACGAGTGTCCTAATCGGTGCTTCAAAAGCGGAGCAAATAATACAAAACCTTAAAATGACCGATAACATTAATTTCACAAAGGAAGAATATGAAGAAATAGACTCAATTGTTCTTTAAACTTAATGGAGGAAATGATGGTAAGAGAAATTAATCCAAAAGGCACAACAAGAAAAATGACGTATGAGCTATGGATGAAAGCACCTAATCCAATGGTTACATTTTTTTAAACTTTAGATGTGACAAATCTTGTTAAGATATCTAAAAATAGAAACCTTAAATTCAATATGCTGATAGACTATTGTATTGGCAAGGCGGCATCTTCGGTAAAGGAATTTTATATCCTTCCTGTCGGTCAAAACTTAATACAATATGATACTATTGCGGTTAATACGATTGTAAAAAATAAAGACGGGGAAGTAAGTTCCTGCGATATTCTCTATACTGATGATTTTGATAAATTCAATCAGGACTACCTTAAATATACAATTGAGGTGGCTGAAAATTGTCAGGACAGAGCTTTGTCAGAGGACAGCATGGTCATTGGTACATCGGCTATTGTGGATACAGAGATTGACGGTGCTGTTGGAATGAATAGCGGTATTTTTAATAATCCCTTTATAATATGGGGCAAATACCGAAAGAAGTTATTTAGGTACTATCTTCCAATTTCTTTTCAGTTCCACCACACTCAAATGGATGGTGCTCATGCAGGCAGATTTCTGGAAAATCTGCAAAAGGAAATTAATCGGATAAAATAAAGTTTTTTATCCTGACTTGACATGAGTATGCTACAAAAAATCACATTAAGATTACTTAACCTTTATAAAGAGAAATTAGCTAAATTACTTGAAAAATGTATAACAAATGATAATTGGAGGGAAATATTATGGATTATATAATAAAAATAATAATATAAGAGATAAGGCTATAAAGAAAAGAAATAATTGGTTAAAAGGTAGCATAATAAGTATTGGATTTTATTATTGGTGTATACTTTGTTCTATCTTTTCTACATTACTTGTATTGCATATAGGGTGTTTTGGAGATCTGGAGCAAACTGATGATAAAATAACGCTTGTCATTTTGTCAATCGTATCAATTTTTACTAATGTGTGCCCCTACATAATAGATTTGAAGAAAATGTCAAAAGCTTACAGGAAGGCGTTTTGTATTATAGATGATGCAATATTAAAAGATAAAGATTTAGCAGAGGCTATAGCTAATGGTGAAAAGGAGATAAGTGCAGTTTTAGAATAACAAAACACAAGAGAATGGTACAGATATGTTTGTGTCAAGTCCAAAAATTTAAAACATTAGTTTGCCGATTTTGATATTTACATACACTGTCGGATGCGAGAAAATCCAGTATTCTCGTGGGTTCTAGGAAAAAGTGGTTAAGGAAAATATAGTGAAAAAGTAGTGGGTTCATATTATGCCTTGGCATAACAAGGTTCTCCGAAATATAGAAATCTTTGATTTCGTTATATTTCGTGATGGTTCTTATTATTCACTGTTCTCCCGACTTGACATCGATTTTCAAAAAGACTTTCATATAAACCTATATCCCTTATAGTAGAGATTATTGAAAGAGGGTGTGTTATGAATAAAGAAAATCTTATTTATAATATATTTTTCACGATAGTACTTATTTTAGGTTGGGCTGGAATTTTGTTTGCAACATTTATTCTATGGCTTGTGAGCGATGTTTTTCGGTTTTTAGGAGATGGTATATTATTATATATTTTTGCTTTTATATATGCCCTTGCGTTTGCTTTGCCAATCATTTATAGGAAACGAATATCAAAATATTTGTCTTTACCATTATCGTTCATTATTTGCACAATTTTTTCTGTGATAATCGTAAGTTTTGTGTTTCTTGGAGCAAGAAGCTACATATCGTCATTTAGTCAAGAAAAATGGAATAACAACGAAAAATTAAGGTTTTATATGCTTTCTGATTTAGAACAGAAGCATCAGATAATAGGGAAGACCGAAAAGGAAATTACACAATTAATTGGAAAACCCACATCTGCTTACGATGATAAAGAAATTATTTATGAATATTTCATAGGATTCGATATGATTGATGAAGTTGGATATCAAATTAAATTTGAAGACGGTATTGCTAAAAATACAAAAATAGTCGAACATTAAATTTCTTTGCTCTAACTAATGAAAAAAAGACATTATTCATAATGAATAATGTCTTTTTTGGAGGCGCCACCCAGATTTGAACTGGGGAATAAAGGCTTTGCAGGCCTCTGCCTTACCACTTGGCTATGGCGCCATATTACAAAAGACGCATATTGCGTCTTTTGTGTTTGGAGCGGAAGACGAGATTCGAACTCGCGACGTTCACCTTGGCAAGGTGACGCTCTACCACTGAGCCACTCCCGCATACGTTTCTTAAGCAAGTGATAGTATAGCACATAAAAATATGTTTGTAAAGTCCTTTTTAAAAATTTTTTTATTATTTGCAAAATTTTTCTCCTATAAAAAAGGATTTTCTCCCCGAGTGTCGAAAAGTAATATAAAGGAAAATTTTTTAAGAGGTTTTAAAAATGGCAGCTTTTTTCTCCGAAGAAATTGTCAGCGAAGTTATGCAGGCAAACGATATTGTGGATATTGTATCGGGGTACGTCAGGCTGAAAAGGTCGGGCAATAGCCTTATGGGCTGCTGTCCTTTTCACAGGGAAAAGACTCCGTCCTTTCATGTCAGTGCGGACAAGCAGCTGTACCATTGTTTCGGTTGCGGTGCAGGCGGCAGCGTAATTCAGTTTATAATGAATGCCGAGGGGCTTGATTTTCCCGATGCGCTGCGTTTTCTTGCAGACCGTGCAGGAATACGCCTTCCCGAAAATGACGGTAGCCGTGATGAAGAAAAATATAAACGCAAGCATAAAATGTATGAAATGAATAAAGATGCGGCACGCTATTTCAGAGAGTGTCTGCTTTCTAATGAAGGTGCGTCTGCCCAGACATATCTTACAAAGCGTCAGCTCAGCGGGAAAACAATTGCGGCATTCGGGCTTGGATATGCTCCATCCGGATGGGACGGGCTTTTAAAATATCTTCGGGGCAAAGGTTACGACCGCTCAATGATGGTTGATGCAGGTCTTTGCATAATGAATGATAAAGGTCATGTTTATGACAGATTCCGAGACAGAGTGATGTTCCCAATTTTTGATGTACGGGGAAATATCACGGGCTTTACAGGAAGAATTCTTTCGGGAGATGCGGCAAAATATATGAATTCTCCTGAAAGTATAGTTTTTGACAAGGGCAAAAACCTTTACGGATTAAATTTAGCCAAAAAAAGCACACGTGGCTATTATATATTGGTAGAGGGAAATATGGATGTAATCTCCCTTCATCAGGCAGGGATAAATGCAGCCGTTGCTGCGTGCGGCACTGCGTTTACACGTGACCAGGCAAGGCTTCTTTCAAAAAGTCCTGTATATCTGTGTTTTGACAGTGACGGTGCAGGGCAAAAAGCACTCCAGAGAGCGGCGGAAATTTTCAAAGAATTTGAAACACCTATTAAGGTTATTGAAATGGCTGATGTTAAGGACCCTGATGATTTTATAAAGAAGTATGGTGCAAAGGAATTTGAAAATCTTATTAAAAAGGCAAAAACTCTTACCGAGCACAGAATGGACATGCTTCTTAGAGGGGTAGACCTTAACGACACTTCCCAGAAAATCGAGATGCTAAAGGGTGCATCAAAGCTTTTTGCATCTATACCCAGTGCTGTGGAGCGTGAAGTGTATGTCACAAGGCTTTCCGCAAAAACAGGCATCAGCGCAGATGCGATAAATAGCGAAATACGAAAGACAAATGCACGAAATGTACGTAAGGAGGTTTCCTCCGAGCTCAGGAAAACAGTGAGCGGAGGAAATGCAGAAATCAAAAAGCAAAACAAGCGTAGAATTATTGCTGAAGCGGGCTTTCTTGCGATGATGGCGGAAAGTGACAAGGTTTATAATAAGTTTCAGGAAAAGTTCAATTCGGACAGCTTTTCCGAGGAAATACATAAAAAGATTTTTAATCACATTTGTACATATTATAATGAAGAAAAAACGGGTGCGTGTCAGGACTATTTAATGACAAAGCTTGCAGGATATGAAAAGGAGCTTTCAAATGTTCTTATGAGCGTACAAAACATATCTGACACAATCCGTGCGGCAGAGGATTTTGCACAAGTGATTGAAAATGAAATCTTTAACGAAAAACTGCAAAAGGCTCAAAACGAAGGCAATCTGGCACTTATAAGCGAGCTTTTGAAGTCAAAAAAACAAAACGGCTGAGAGTGCCTAATTGAAAGGGATGGATAAAATGAGTGAAACTGATAACAAAAAAAGTATGGCAATAGTAAAAGAGCTTATCGAAAAAGGCAAGCAGAAAGGAATGCTCACAGAAGGGGAAATTGAAAACACTCTTTCCGAGATTGAGCTTGATGCAGACGAAATCGAGAAAATTCATGATAATATAGAAGAACTCGGCATTGAAATCGTTGGCGGCGACATTGATCAGGAAATCAAAAAAATCGAGATTTCCGAGGAAGATTTGGAAGACCTTTCTGTTCCTGAGGGTATCAATGTAGATGACCACGTAAGAATGTATTTAAAGGAAATCGGTAAGGTACCGCTCCTTTCCCCTGACGAGGAAATCGAATATGCAAGACTTATGAGCGAAGGTGACGAGGAAGCTAAAAAGAAACTTACTGAGGCAAACTTACGTCTTGTTGTAAGTATTGCAAAAAGATATGTAGGCCGCGGTATGCTTTTCCTTGACCTTATTCAGGAAGGAAACTTGGGTCTTATTAAAGCAGTTGAGAAATTTGACTATACAAAAGGTTACAAATTCAGCACATATGCCACATGGTGGATAAGACAGGCTATCACTCGTGCGATTGCCGACCAGGCAAGAACAATCCGTATCCCTGTTCATATGGTTGAAACCATTAATAAGCTTATCCGTGTATCAAGGCAGCTTCTTCAGGAGCTTGGCCGTGAGCCTTCTCCCGAGGAAATTGCAAAAGAGATGGGAATGAGCCTTGAAAAAGTCCGTGAAATTATGAAGATAGCTCAGGAGCCTGTATCTCTTGAAACGCCTATCGGTGAAGAAGAAGACAGTCATCTTGGCGACTTTATCCCCGATGATGATGCCCCCGCTCCCAGCGAAGCAGCGTCCTTTATGCTTCTTAAGGAGCAGCTTATGGACGTGCTTAACACCCTTACCCCCCGTGAAGAAAAGGTATTAAGACTTCGTTTCGGCCTTGAAGACGGCAGAGCGAGAACGCTTGAAGAAGTTGGCGGTGTATTTGACGTAACACGTGAGCGTATCAGACAGATTGAAGCAAAGGCACTTCGTAAGCTCCGCCACCCCAGCAGAAGTAAAAAATTAAAGGATTTCCTGGAATAAAATTTAATTACAAAGACCTGTCACACAGATTAATGTGACAGGTCTTTTATTTCAGCCAAAATCATGGCATGCTCCGCAATCTATCTTATATTTTTCCATAATGCATACTATTTCTTCAACGATTTCAAAATCGGACAATTGATAGTGCCTTGCTAAAACAGATTGTATTTCTGTAAGAATTTCAATAGCTAATAACTCTACTTTGCCCTTCGTATCAGTTTCAATATCTCTAATCGCTTTTTTACTTCTTCCCCAATGGCATAGCTCAGCAATTCTTCATATAGGCTATTCATATGTATTTATCACCTCTTTTTGCATAAAGTATACTCTATATAACGACAATTGTCAATATTTAAAGCATACCTTATCATTGTATTGAGGTGAATACTTATGATTTCATATGAGCCTTTTTACAAAACCCTTGAAAAAAAGAATATGACCACATATAAACTTATAACTCGCCACAATATAAGCCGAAGCTTAATCGACAGACTAAAACACAACAAGCCTATTACAACAGTAACTCTCAATGACCTGTGTAAAATCCTCGATTGCAAAGTAGAGGATATTATGGTATATATTGAGGACTAAAAAGATGTCTTTGTTTTTTCAATAAAGGTATTGATTTTTCAAATTCTTTGTAGTATAATCATATCCGTTAAGCCGATGTGATGGAATTGGCAGACGTAACGGACTCAAAATCCGTCGGTGGCAACACCGTGCGGGTTCGACTCGCGCCATCGGCACCAAAAAATGCAATAATCCTCGTAAGAGGGTTGTTGCATTTTTTATTGGAAGGGAGTCGAACCCTGAGAGGGCAACACGCGTTAAGGAAACGATTGATAATCATTTTTAGCGTGTTGGTGCGTAGTCCGGTACCGAAACGCATAGCGTTTGGGTGGACAAGCAGTGCAGATGCGAAGCATATGCCTTCCCGCCATCGGCACCAAAAAACACAGATGCTCCTTTATGGAGTGTCTGTGTTTTTGTTTTATCAATGGGAGTCGAACCCTTCTCTACTTCACAATCTCATATACAATCGGCAACTGTAAAGGCTCCGTGTCCGAAATTTCCAAAGCCTGCAAAAATTCTTTTTCCGCCACTTCTGTTACATTTTCTTTATTGGTATAAAGACGGGCAACTGTTTCCCCTTCTTTTACAAAATCTCCCGTTTTCTTAACAAGAATAATTCCTGCTGCGTGGTCGATTTCATCCTCCTTGGTCTTTCTTCCTCCGCCCAAGTTTACGCATATGCTCCCTATTTTCTCAGCATCCATTTTTGATATATAACCTGTTTTTTGAGCCGCAACCTCTTTCTGGGCAGCCGCTTTTTTGAAAACGGAGTAATCATCAATCACCCTGCAATCTCCGCCCTGAAGCGCAATCCATTCCCTGAATTTTTGGAGTGCTGACCCATCTTCCACTGCCCTGTAAGCCCGTGCGAGAGCATCTTCTATCTCGATATCCAGTGCCATAGATGCCATATGTGCAGCCAGAAGCACACATATATCAAGGAAGTTTTTGTCGCCCTTTCCCTTAAGGGTTTCTATCGCCTCTATCACTTCAAGGGAGTTTCCGACTGCACTTCCCAAAGGTATATCCATATTTGTAATGATTGCACGCACACGCTTTCCTGCAGATTTACCTATATCAACCATACAACGTGCAAGCTTTCGTGCATTTTCTATATCTTTAACAAACGCACCACTGCCCATCTTTACATCAAGCACGATATTTTGTGACCCTGCGGCAATTTTTTTGCTCATAATACTTGATGCAATAAGCGGAATACTGTTGACAGTTGCCGTTACATCACGCAAGGCGTAAAGCTTTTTATCCGCAAGGGCAAGGTTAGAGCTTTGCGTAGCAATAGCAATCCCGATTTTTTCTGTCTGCAAAACAAGCTTTTCCGAGGATATTACGGCATTGTAAGAAGGGATTGATTCCAGCTTATCTGCCGTACCGCCTGTATGCCCCAGACCCCTGCCCGATAATTTTGCAACCTTGCAGCCGAGTACCGCTGCAATAGGTGCCGTTACAAGGCTTGTTTTGTCACCAACACCGCCCGTGCTATGTTTATCTGCTGAGAATTTACCTAAGGAAGATAAATCGAGGGTTTCTCCCGATTTTACCATTGCCTCGGTCAAAGCACTCGTTTCTTCCTCAGTCATACCATTAAAATAAATTGCCATCAGCAGAGCTGCCGCCTGATAATCAGGTATCTTATTTTCAGTATATCCGATTATGAATTTATAAATTTCCTCACGCGAAAGCTCCCCGCCGTCACGTTTTTTTCTGATAATTTCGTACATATGCCACCTCAATCAAGAGAAAATGCATCGGGTAAAAGCTCGTCTAAGGTATAGGTTTGAATTTCTACGCCGTTATAAAGATATATTTTAAAATCCTTGCCGCAAAACTCTCCCAATGCCTGTCTGCACACCCCGCAGGGAGGACAATATTTTTCAACACGGCCATTTTTTCCGCCGACAATTGCAATTGCCTTAAACTCTCTTTCCCCTTTACTTACCGCTGCATAAAGAGCGGTACGCTCGGCACAACTCGTAACAGAATAAGATGAGTTTTCCACGTTACAACCTGTATAAACCTTTCCGTTTTTACAAAGAAGCGCTGCACCCACTAAAAAGTGAGAGTATGGTGCATACGCATTTTTCATAGCCGCCATTGCGTTGCCGATGAGTTCTTCTCTTCTCATAAAGAGCACCCCCCCTCAAATTCAGTATATAGTTAAAAAGGTTAAAAATCAACCTTTTCAATAAAAGTTTACAAATGGTTGAAGTGTTTTATGACTGCGGTGAAAATTCTTTCTTAAGTTTCACTTTTTTATTGAACTTTTTTCAAAAATATGGTAAAATATATAATGTATTATTATGTGTTGTAAGAGGGCGTATTTATGTATTACGAAGAGCTTCGCAGTACAATTAAAGAAGGAAAAATTGCTCCGCTTTACATTTTTCAGGGTCCTGAGGAATTTCTTATTGAATTTATGCTCGGCGAGCTTAAGAAAGCACTTATTGAAGAATGGTCAGAAATGATGAATTATCAGAGCTATACAGAGCTTCCCCCCGTGAATGAAGCGGGTGATTTTATGGAAACTTTGCCTGTAATGAGCGAGCGTAAATTGCTTATTTTCCGTAAGTGCGGTCTTTTTGAGGGCAACATTAAAAACAAAGCTGTATGGGAAAACCTCTTTTCCTCGGTTGCACCTTATAACTGCGTTGTAATTTGGGAAAAGCTGCCTGAAAAAGGGAAAAAGCAAAACACTGTAAGAAAAGCTGCTGAAAAAGGCGGTGCCGTGGTTGTTGACTTCCCCCTCAGGACAGAGGCAAATCTTCGCAGCTGGATAGCAAAAATCGCAGCGTCAAACGGAAAAACCATTGACCAGAAAAATGCAAGCTACCTTATAAACTCCCTTGAAAGAAATATGCGAACCATTAAGACGGAGTTTGAGAAAATCATCGCTTTTTCAAAAGCCCCTGCCATTACGCGTGAGGATATTGACGGAGTTATTATAAAGCCTGCGACAGAAAATGTGTATGCACTGATTGATGCAATTTTTGACGGTAGACGTGAAATTTGCTACAATCTTCTTTACACTCTGCGTTCATTAAAGCAGGAGCCGATATCAATACTGACGCTTCTTTCCAATCAGCTTATCACGATATACAAGGCCAAGCTGTACCTTTTGAGCGGTGAATCCCATTCCCAGACGGTATCTCTTTTAGGTGGAGGCTATCCTGCTGAAAAGTGTGCACAAAAAGCAGAAAAGCTGAAGACAGAAAACATTCAAACACTTATTTCTCTGTGTCAGGAATGTGATATGAAAACGAAAAACGGATTATTAGGCGGCTGGGCAGCACTGGAAACAATAGTTGCCGAGTACCGCTTCTATTAAAAAACCTTTAACAATCCCATAAAAAAGAAAGGATATGTTGTTATGAAATATGAGCTTAAAAACGGTTGGACAAATGATGTTGACAAGGAAATAGTTTTTAAATTTTCCGAAGGATATAAGGACTTTTTAACTCAGTGCAAGACGGAAAGAGAATCAGTTTCGGAAACTGTACGCCTTGCCGAGAAATGTGGTTTTAAGCCCCTTTCCTCTTTTGACACGCTCAAAGAGGGCGACAAGGTTTACGCTGTAAATAAGCTTCGCAGTGTTCTTCTTGCAGTTATCGGCAGCGAAAAGCTTTCCAGCGGGGTCAACATTGTAGGTGCACATATCGATGCCCCCCGACTTGATTTAAAGCCTAATCCCCTTTACGAAGATGGTGAACTGGCATATTTTAAGACACATTATTACGGCGGTATCAAAAAATATCAGTGGAGCACCATTCCGCTAGCACTTCACGGCGTTGTAATAACAAAAGACGGCAAGTCTGTCAACGTACGAATCGGTGATGAAAATGACGATGTGACATTTGTAATAACCGACCTTCTCCCCCATCTGGCACAGGAGCAGATGAAAAAGCCCTCCTCTCAAATCATTGAGGGAGAGCAGCTTAACCTCCTTATCGGCTCAATCCCGCTTGACGGAGAGGAAAAAGAGGCTGTAAAGAGCAATGTTCTTGCAATCCTTAATGAGAAATATGGCATTTCGGAGGAGGATTTCCTCAGTGCGGAGCTTCAGGTGGTACCTGCCGCAAATGCAAAGGATATAGGTTTTGACAGGAGCCTTATCGGCTCTTACGCACATGATGACAGAGTGTGTGCATACCCCTCCCTTATGGCAATTTTGACAACAGAGGCGTGTGACAAAACTGCTATCTGTATCCTTACCGACAAGGAAGAAGTTGGCAGTATGGGTAACACAGGTGCAAAAAGCGACTTTATGAAGCTGTGCATTCTTGAAATGATGGAAAAATCGGGCGAGGCAGCAAGTGAGCTTAATCTTCTCCGTTGTCTTGACAACAGTTTCTGCCTGAGTGCAGATGTTAACGGAGCATTCGACCCGAATTTCCCCTCCCCGTACGAAAAGCTCAACTCTGCAAAGCTCAATTACGGTGTTGCAATTTCAAAATATACAGGTGCACGTGGAAAGAGCGGCTCAAGTGATGCTTCGGCAGAGCTTATGAGTAAAATCCGTACACTCTTTAACTCAAACGGCGTACTCTGGCACGTTGCCGAACTGGGCAAGGTTGATGCAGGCGGCGGCGGAACAATCGCACAATATGTCGCAAACTTAGGCGTTGAAACTGTCGACTGCGGTGTTCCAGTGCTTAGTATGCACGCTCCTTTCGAGGTAGTGTCAAAGCTTGATGTATATATGGCTTACAAGGCATTTCATGCTTTCTTTAATAACTGAGGTAATAAAATGAGAATCGATAAATTTTTGAAGGTTTCCAGAATAATAAAACGCCGCACTGTTGCAAATGAAGCGTGTGATGCAGGGAGAGTCAGCATTAACGGCAAAATCTGCAAGGCAAGTGCCGAAATCAAATGCGGAGATATTGTGGAAATCAGATTTGGAGAAAGACTTATTAAGGTGCGTGTTGAAGATATAAAGGAGCACACACTGAAAAACGATGCCGCATCGCTTTACACGGTGCTTGAAAATAACTAAGGAGTGTCTGCATTGAAAATATTATGGCAATTATTTTCCGCTTTTTTCAGAATAGGTGCTTT
>JAZLEL010000049.1:0-2309 GCA_045615265.1 Clostridia bacterium
GGGTAAATTCGTGTATATCATGACCCTTGGGCAGAACGATAACACCGCCGGGGTGCTGTCCTGTGGTAGTTTTTACATTCATTACGCCCTGTTTTAGTCTTTCAACCTCAGCATTATGTACATTTATGCCCTTTGACTCAAAGTATTTGCGTACATAGCCATATGCCGTTTTTTCTGCAACTGTACTTACAGTTCCGGCACGGAAAACATATCCTTCTCCGAAAATTTCCTCCGTATATTTATGGGCGCTCGCCTGATTTTCGCCTGAGAAATTAAGGTCGATATCGGGCTGCTTGTCACCTTTGAAGCCAAGGAATGTTTCAAAGGGGATATTATGTCCGTCTTTTACATATGCAGTGCCACACACTGGGCAGTTTTTATCGGGCATATCGTGTCCTGAGTCATAGCTTTCATCATATACGAATTCTGAATTTTTACATTTTGGGCAGCGATAATGAGGTTGCAGACTATTAACCTCGGTAATCTGTGCGCAGTATGCAAGAAATGATGAACCTACACTGCCTCGCGAACCTACTACATACCCTTCTTCACGGGAATGCTTAACCAAAAGTCTTGCAATATTATAAAGGTCGGCATAGCCGTTACCTATAACACTTTTAAGTTCTCGTTGAAGTCTTTCTTCAACTTCCTTGGGCAGCGGGTTTCCGTATAATCTTTCTGCCGTTTCACGGGCAATGCGTTCAATATCCTCAGCACTTCCATCAATTTTCGGAGGGAAGTTCCCCTTTGGCACAGGACGGATATTTTCAATCATATCGGCAATTTTATTAGTATTTGTTACTACGATTTCATATGCCTTTTCAGGTGAGAGATAGCTGAATTCATCAAGCATTTCTTTTGTGTTTCTAAAGTAAAGAGGTGCCTGCATATCAGCATCGTCATACCCTTGTCCTGCCTGAAGAATTCTTCTGAAAACCTCGTCACGCTTACGAAGGAAATGCACGTCACCTGTTGCAACAACAAGTTTTCCTAGCTTATCTCCAAGACTTATTATTTTTTTATTAAGCTCACATAATTGAGCCCTGTCAGCAACGGTGTTATTTCGTACAAGATATTCGTTGTTTCCTATCGGCTGTACTTCCAGATAGTCATAGTAAGAAGCAATACGTTCAATTTCCGACTCATCTTCCCCTGCGAGAACTGCACGGAAAAGCTCACCCGCCTCACACGCGGACCCCAAAATAAGCCCCTCTCTGTGAGCATCCAAGACATCTCTGGGGATAAGCGGCCTTCTGTGGAAATATTCAAGATTAGAGGCACTTATAAGCTTGTACAAATTCTTAAGTCCAATAAGATTTTGTGCAAAAATGATTATGTGATACCTTTTTGTTTCTTTTGCAAGGGGGGATCCTGCCTCAATAAGATACCCCTCGCAACCATAAAGAATTTTTATAGTTTCATCAGCAGTATGAAAAGCCTCGGGGAATGCCTGAACGCATCCGTGGTCTGTTATAGCAATAGCCTTATGACCATATTTCATTGCCTGCTTAACCAGATCCTTTGCACTTACAACGGCATCCATTGCAGATGATTTGGTATGAGCATGAAGTTCTACCCTTTTTTCCTCGGCATCGTCTTTCTCTTTAGGCATAGAATGAGGGATAATATCCCTCGCCATAACCACAAGTTCATGAGAAAAGCTATCCATTTCAGCCTTTCCCCTAACTGCAACAGAGCCTGTTTTTTTAAGAGCAGCCTTCACCTCATCAGCAGCTTGCATCGGGACAAAGCATTTACAGGTAAGCGAGCCTGTATAATCAGTTATGTAAAAAGAAACTATTGTTTTTTTAATCTTTGTGATTTCTCTGCAATCTATTCCAAAAATATCGCCATAAATCATACACGCACCGGTGTAATTATCTATATCCTTTATATCGATAAAATCATTTGCGGCAAAGGGTTTTCCGATAAGCGCCCCTTCCGCTGCAACGGATACAATTTTCTTAGGAGCAGAATTTTCTTTTGGTGCAGTAATAGGCTTAAGAGAGGCTTCGACTGTCATCTCATCAATATCAAATACTATTTTGCGTTTCATTCCAAACCTGTTTTCTAAAAGAGTTGCTATCTCCCTGTCAACAGATTCATTTTCCAAAAGTTCACGGTTTCCATGTCTTAAGATGATTTTAACAGTTTCATCATCAACCTCAACAATACAGCTATCAAGTACCGCCCTCCAAAGAGGATTGTTCTCACTGATATCATCAAGACAATAGCCTATACATTCAAGTTCACGGCTTGAGTCTATATGGAAGGTTATATTTAATTTAAAGTCCAACAACTCATAATTC
>JAZLEL010000050.1:0-2165 GCA_045615265.1 Clostridia bacterium
CCGGGAACGAGGCGAACACGAGCAACAGACTTCTTTCTTCTACCTGTTCCGAAATACTGTGTGATTGCCATTTAATTCACCCTCCCTTATTTAATGTCGCGAGTCCAAACCTCAGGCTTCTGAGCCTCGTGGTTGTGTTCGCTACCCTTGTAAACTCTGAGTCTTGTAAGAGCGCTTCTGCCGATTGTTGTAGCAGGAAGCATACCCTTAATTGCGAGATACATAGCTCTGTCAGCGTTCTTCTCCATCATATCCTTTGCACTAACAGTCTTAAGACCGCCAATCCAACCTGTATGACGATAGTAATTCTTCTGAAGGAGCTTGTTTCCTGTAAATACAGCCTTGTCACAGTTGAGAACGATTACATGATCGCCGCAATCAACGTGGGGAGTGTAAGTTACCTTTTCCTTACCGCGAAGGATGCTTGCAGCAACTGCAGCAACACGACCAACACTCTTACCGGTTGCATCGATAATATACCATTTTCTCTGAACCTGACCTGCTTTTTCCATAGTGGTCTTCATGTGGTTTTCCTCCTAAAATAATAGTTTCTTTTTTCAGCAAGAGTTATTGTAATACAGAAAGAAGATTTTGTCAACACTTTTTTAAAAAGAAATTAATTTACAAAGTAGATGCTCTTGTTTTCTCGTGTTTTCTCTGCCAAACTCTGTTGTTCTCTTGTGTCAAAATAAAAAATTTTCTTTAAAAAAGGCTTTTTTTGCATCAACATTGACTAATTGATGAAATTATAATATAATTAGCATAACAGGAATTCATTTTAGCATTGGCTTTTGGACGAGTGAGTAAACTGCATAATGATTTTACGCAGGGGTTTTTATCCCTGCGTATTTTGAAAACGGGGATAATGTGTATGTACAACTACAAAATGGCAATACAATATGACGGAAGCCGATATAACGGCTGGCAGAGGCAAGGGAACACGAAAAACACAATTCAGGAGCGTTTTGAAAACGTGCTTTCAAGAATGTGTGGGAAAGATATGCAAATATTTGCTTCGGGGAGAACGGACGCAGGTGTTCACGCTGATGAGCAGATTGCGAATTTTAAATGCGACATCTTAATGGATACGGCAAAAATAAAGGACTACATTAACAAATATCTTCCCGAGGATATCCGTGTAACCTCTGTTGAGGAGGCGGACATACGTTTTCATAGCAGGCTTAACGCAGTGTCGAAAACTTATGAATACACAATCGCAACAGAAAAACCTGATGTGTTTATAAGAAAGTATGTTTATTTTGCTGACAGAAAGCCCGATGTGGAAAAAATGCGAAGTGCCGCTGTGTTAATTACAGGAAAACACGATTTTAAGGGTTTCAGTTCTGTGGGAAGAATCAAAAAATCAACGGTGAGAACAGTTAATTTTATTGAAATAGAAGAGGTCGGCGGTCTTGTTAAAATCAGAATTAACGCAGACGGATTTCTTTATAATATGGTAAGGATTATTTCAGGCACACTTTATAATATAGGAAATGGAACACTTGAGGAAAGCGTTATTGAAGAAATCTTTCAAGAGAAAATCAGGGAAAAAGCAGGAGTAACGCTCCCTGCGTCAGGACTGCGGCTGGTAAAGGTTTATTATTGACGGATGAAGTTTGATTTTTTACATAAGTACCGAAATTTGACGAGGTGATAAACAATGATAAGCCACCCATTTCCGCCTTTATATGATAAGAACTCCAGGATTTTGATTTTGGGCAGTTTCCCATCGGTGAAATCTCGTGAACAAAGGTTTTTTTACGGGCATCCGCAAAACCGATTTTGGAAGGTTATCTCATCTGTGTTTGAATGTGATGAGCCTGAAACTATTGAAGAAAAAAAGAAACTTTTGCTTGAAAAAGGCATTGCACTATGGGATGTTATTGCGGCGTGCGACATTGAGGGAAGCTCGGATAGCTCTATCAAAAATGTAAAAGTAAATGACCTTTCCATGATTTTGAAGGAAGCGAATATAAAGCAGATTTTTGTTAATGGAAGAACTGCAGAAAAATATTTTAAAAAGTATACAAAAACACAGATAAAAAGAGATGCGATATGTCTGCCGTCCACATCTCCTGCAAATGCGGCATGGTCTGTAAACCGGCTTGTTGAAAAATGGGAAGTAATTAAAAGCTTTTGATCCTGACATGGAATGAACATAAAAA
>JAZLEL010000051.1:0-26829 GCA_045615265.1 Clostridia bacterium
CGTTCGGGACGAAGAGGCCGCGGGTTCAAGTCCCGCCACTCCGACCAAAAGAAAAAGGTCTCACGAAAGTGATGCCTTTTTCTTTTCATTTATAATCAGAAGGACTTGAACCCTAAGAAGGCACGAGCCGTAAATAAAAACGGCAGAGCCTTGAAAAAAATATAAAAAAGCAAACCATGTAGAAAGGATCAGCTATAATGAAAAGATGGATGAAATATGTAAGACCATACCTGAAATCCTTTATCCTTGGACCGTGCGGAATGATAGTCGAGGTTATAGGCGAAATGTTTATGCCGCTTATACTCGGTATGATAATAAACGATGGTTATGAGGGAACATTAACCATAAATAGGAGCATAGGCTATGCAAGTATACTTGTTTTTATTGTACTCATTATGATGCTCGGCGGTGTTGCCGGAGCTTACTTTGGTTCGAAAGCCTCGGTAAACTTTGCTGCGGACTTAAGACGTGACGTTTATGCAAAAATACAGAAATACTCTTTTTCAAACATCGATAAATTCTCGGCAAGCTCGTTGGTTACAAGAATGACAAACGATGTAACCCAACTTCAGAATTTCGTAAATATGCTTCTTAGAATGGCTTTGCGCAGTCCCAGTATGTTTATCGGCGGAATTGTTATGGCAATAAGCCTTCGCCCCTCTCTTTCAGTAGTTCTTGGGGTTACCATGCCGATTATGCTTATCGTTATTTTTATGCTGATAAAAATCGGTATGCCACGTTTTGCAATACTTCAAAAAAAGGTTGATAAACTTAACTCAACTGTCAGAGAAAATGTAACGAATGTAAGAGTGGTAAAATCTTTTGTCCGTGAGAATTTTGAGATAGACAAATTCCAGGCAGATAACGCAGAGCTTAAAAGTTCAAGCATTAACGCCTTAAAGATTATGATATGCATGATGCCCGTAATGAATCTTTTTATGTACACCGCCATCATGGCTATCATTTGGTTTGGTCACGGCGAGGTGCTTAATTTTGGAATGCCTGTCGGCGATCTCTCGGCTTTCATTACTTACGCAACACAGATACTTTCATCTCTTATGATGGTATCATTTCTGCTTATGACCTCCTCCCGTGCGATGGCATCGTCAAAGAGAATTTGCGAGGTGCTTGATGAGATTCCTGATATTCAAGATTCTCAAAACGTAAATTCTGAAAGAAAGATCTGTTCGGGAGAAATAGAATTCAAAAATGTCAGTTTCCGCTATTATAAAAACAGTGAGGAAGCCGTGCTTGATAATATCAACCTGAAAATACCTGCCGGAGCTACTGTCGCTATTATTGGTTCAACAGGCTGCGGAAAAACCACCCTCGTTTCTATGATACCCCGCCTTTATGATGCAGATGCGGGAGAGGTTCTTATTGACGGTGTAAATGTTAAGGATTATTCTCTTGTAAATCTCCGCGAGGGCATAGGCATAGTGCTTCAG
The DNA here is from genome assembly GCA_045615265.1 of Clostridia bacterium. Classification (GTDB taxonomy): domain Bacteria; phylum Bacillota; class Clostridia; order UMGS1883; family UMGS1883; genus UMGS1883. The sequence goes on from JAZLEL010000051.1 coordinate 1,449, forward strand.
AAAAACCTCCTCTTTGCAGGTAGTATTGCAGACAATCTCAGGTGGGGGGACATGGATGCAAAAGACGAGGAATTAGTCAGAATGTCAAAATATGCAGCAGCAGATAAATTTATCGCCAACTTTAAGGATAAGTATGATACTGAGCTTGACAAAGGCGGGACAAACCTTTCCGGCGGGCAGAAGCAAAGGCTTTGCATTGCAAGAGCACTTTTGAAAAAGCCCAAGATTCTTATTCTTGACGATTCAACGAGCGCAGTTGATACTGCAACCGAAGCACAGATAAGAGAAGCTTTCAAAAACGAAATTCCCGACTGCACAAAGATAATTATTGCTCAACGCATCACTTCTGTCATGGAGGCAGACACAATCATTGTTATGAACGATGGAAAAATAACAGGTATCGGCACTCACAAAGAGCTTCTTGAAAACAATTCCGAATATGGCGAAATATACTACTCACAAATGGATGAAAAGGAGGCGTAAATGTTATGGTAAGGTCTTTAAATGAACTCAAAAAGCAATATAACAGCGTCTCTCACGGTGAATCCTTAAGAGGTGGTGGACCGGGTAATCGCCATGGCCGCAAAGCAAAAGGAAAGCCAAAAAATATCGGCAAGACGATTTCACGACTTTTTTCTTATGTCGGGAAATATAAGTTAAGACTTGTATCGGTTTTCGCTTGTATGATTTTAACAACTGTTTTCTCGCTTTGTGCAGGATACTTAATCGTTCCTATTATAAACAGAATAACACTTGCGATAAATCCTGAAGCTGTGCTTAATCCCAGTCCTGTTGCCGACTTTACAGACGGCATTATAGAGGCATTTATTTCAACACCTTTTATTCAGACACTTACCTCAAATATTGCCGCAGAAATAAGTGTTTATATAGTGGCTGCTTTGATAATCCTCGGGTGTGTTTATTTTATTTCTGCGTTTGGAAGTTAGCTGCAGGCACGTCTTATGCTCTCAATTTCCCAAGGGTCTACACAAAGCATAAGAAACGATCTCTTTAATAAGCTTCAGACACTTCCCGTAAAATATTTTGATTCCCACCCAACAGGTGAGATAATGAGCCGATTTACCAATGATGTGGATAACATTGATGTAATGCTTAACAACTCTTTGACATCTATCGTCAGCGGTATAATCAGCCTTGCAGGCACATTTATTTTTATGATAACTACAAATATCTGGCTGACCCTGGTGACAGTTCTCTTTGTCCCGCTTCTTATTTACGCTGCGGGCGTAATAGGTAAAAATTCATCAAAATATTTCGGCGAACAGCAAGCGGCTCTTGGTGCTGTAAACGGATATATAGAAGAAACCATCAGCGGACAAAAGGTCATAAAAGTATTTAACCATGAAGATGAATGTATTGAGGAAATGAGCCTGATAAACGAGGACCTCCGTTCAAAACAGGAAAAGGCACAGTTCTGGGGCGGTGTAACAGGACCTGTTATGCATAACATAAGTCTTCTCTCTTACGCTTTGACTCTCGGTGTTGGCGGTGTTCTTATAGTTCTTACAGGCTTTACTCCTGGTGAGCTTACTGCTTTTGCCAACTATTCCAAACAGTTCGCAATGCCTATAAATCAGCTTTCCATGCAGGTTTCTACTCTCTTTGCTGCACTTGCTGGTGCTGAACGTGTGTTTAATGTTATAGACCAATCTCCCGAAGAGCCTGACTGCGAGAACGCTTCAACCGAGCAAATCAAAGGTCACGTTGTTATGGAAAATGTAACATTTGGCTATAATCCCGATAAGGTAGTCCTTAAAAACATCTCTCTGTATGCAAAACCCGGGCAAAAAATAGCTTTTGTCGGTTCTACGGGAGCGGGGAAAACAACCGTTACAAATCTTCTTAACCGCTTCTACGATATATCCGAGGGAACTATTTTCATCGATGGTAAGTCCATTAAAGAATACTCACGAGAGTTTCTTCGCAGGAATATTGCAATGGTACTTCAGGATACTCATCTCTTTACAGGTACGGTTATGGAAAACATTCGTTACGGCAGACTCGACGCAACAGATGAAGAGGTTATCGCTGCAGCAAAGACTGCAAGTGCACATAGCTTTATTATGCGACTTGAAAAGGGGTATGACACAGTTCTCGAGGGAGATGGTTCAAACCTTTCTCAGGGTCAGCGTCAGCTATTGAATATAGCAAGAGCTGCACTTTCAAAAGCACCCATACTCGTTCTTGATGAGGCAACCTCATCTGTGGATACTCGTACAGAAAGGCATATTGAACACGGTATGGATAGGCTTATGAAGGACAGAACTACTTTCGTTATCGCCCATCGTCTTTCTACTGTGCGTAACTCCGATGCCATTATGGTGCTTGAACAGGGAGAAATAATTGAGAGAGGCAATCATGACGACCTTCTCAAAATTCAGGGAAGATACTACGAGCTTTACACAGGGAAAAAAGAACTTGATTAAATACAGAGGCAATTTTTCTCGCTTGTGAAAAGATCAATTCCACGCTACCATTAAAAGACAAAAGCCTAAAACAGATGACTATCTCTTTTAGGCTTTTGGAGGTTTTTATGAATATTATTAAAAGTTTTAAAGCATTATCAAAATTTGAATTAATCTTATGGCTATTGTCCGTGACCATTGTAACATTATCCTTTTTGTCTGCACCGAGCAAGGATTTTCTGTCCCTCGGTGCATCCTTAATTGGTGTTACTGCTTTAATCTTTGTTTCAAAGGGATATGTGGCAGGTCAGGTACTGATAATTTTATTTTCGCTTTTTTACGGAATTATCTCTTTCTTTTTTACATATTACGGGGAAATGATAACATACCTTTTCCTGACTACACCCATGGCAATTATGGCGGCAATAGAATGGTATAAAAACCCCTACGAAAAAACAAAAGAGGTCAAGGTTAATAAGGTCACAAAAAAGCAAGTGTTTACTATGCTCGCTTTATCAGTTGTTGTAACCATTATATTTTACTTTATTTTAAATGCTTTGGAAAATGCCAACCTTGTTTTCAGTACACTTTCAATAACTACAAGCTTCATTGCATCATATCTGACGTACCTCAGAAGTCCGTATTACGCATTGGCATACGGCTTAAACGATATTGTTCTTATAGTTTTGTGGGTGCTTGCAAGCATTGAAGACACGGCATATATTCCGATGATATTCTGTTTTGTAATGTTTCTGGCAAACGATATTTACGGGTTTTTCAATTGGAAAAGAATGCTTTTAAAACAGTCAGTTTAATATTATTCTGAATTCAGTTCCTTTTCCAAGCTCACTTTCTACAAAAACCTGTCCGCCGTGAAGCTCTATTATGCTTTTTACCATCGCAAGCCCTAATCCACTGCTTCCATATTCATCATTACGGACATCATCGACACGATAGAAACGAGTCCATATTTTGTCAAGGTGTTCTTTCGCTATGCCCATACCATTGTCCGCTACAATTATTTCTGTTGAGGCTTCTTGCCTGGATGCAGATATTTCAACATAGCCTGATTCTCTGCCGTATTTAATTGCATTAGTGATAAGATTTGTAATTGCACTTATTAATAAAGACTCATCCGCATCAACAATGGTGCCGTCAGGCACATCTGTAACCAGCTTAATATTCTTCTTCATCGCCAAATCCTTTACGCTGTCAACAGCTATATCCACAAGAACCCCCATGTCAACTTTTTCTTTATTGAATTTTTGTCTGCTCTGGTCTATTCTTGCAAGAAGCAAAAGTCTTGACACAAGCATCGAAACTTGCTTTGACTTATCAACGATTGTCTGGGCAAGTTCTTTTTCTTTTTCATCCTTTGCAATATCCAAAAGATACTCGCCCTGTGCAAGAATAACGCTGATGGGAGTTCTCAGTTCGTGCGAAGCGTCCGATGTAAATTGCTTTTCCTGCATAATGAGATTCTCAATTTTATCAAGCATTTTATTAAGTGTTACCGACAAGTGATGAAGCTCGTCCTCTTTTGCATCGGGAGCAATTTCTATCCTTCGCCTGATGTCCTTCTGATGTGAAATATCATTTGCGGTTTTTACGATATTGTTTACAGGTTTGAATGCTCTTTTTGTGATATAATATCCGCCAAGTGCCGTTAAAAGCAGAATAAGCGGTATCAGGATAAGCATAATTATAATGGCTGACCTGCCCAAAAGCATTGTGGAATTAACTGATTCCACGCCCCTTATCCAAAAACCGCCTCGCATTCCCGGAGGAGTAGGAGTCCTTGTATCATAAACAATATATTCCTTGCCATCGATGATTTCTCTTCGGGGGATACCCTCATCAAGCGGTATATTTACAACATCATAAATATACTGTCCAACAATATATTTGCCATCTGCCTCGTATATAGATACATTCTTAAATTCTTCTTTGCTATCAACCAATTCAAATACATCAGGCTGTCTTTTTGAGAGCTTTTCTGTCACCTGTGTAACCTGAATAATAACATCTTTTTCTACACTGTCTATTGAAAGCTGATAAGAAATTCCGCCGACAAGTGACAATACAACCACTATCAGAACAAACATAAGCGAAGTGTACCATATAGTTATCCTTGTTTTTATAGAAGTGATTTTTTTCATTTTCAATCTTCCTTTATGACATATCCAACATTTTTGATAGTATGAAGGAGTTTTTTCTCCGAATTATCATCAATCTTTTTGCGAATATGATGTATATACACCTTTATGACATCGCTTGAACCCTCGTATTCGTAGTTCCAGATATTTTCCTCAATCTTTTCCTTTGAAACGATGATGCCTTTGTTCCGCATAAGATATTCAAGCACAGAGTATTCCCTTGATGAAAGCTCAATTATGGTTTCTCCACGCTTTACAACCCTTGCCACAGTATCCACGCTCAAATCTGCAATTTCAAGTATAGTGCCGGTCATATTTTCTTTTACACGGAGCATTGCTCTTATCCTAGCACATAGAACATCAAATGAAAAGGGCTTTGTCAGATAATCGTTTGCACCCGTATCAAGTCCTGTTATTATATCCTCGTCCGAATCCTTTGCCGTAAGCATCAAAACAGGAGTGAGAATTTTTTCTTCACGCATTGTGCGTAAAACCTCAAATCCGTTAATTTTAGGCATCATAACATCAAGAATAATTCCGTCATATTGTGTATTTTTTATATAGTACAAAGCATCCTCGCCGTCAAGACAGCTATCAACCGTATAACCGATTTTCGTCAGTCTTTCTGTCAAGGTCTTATTAAGATGCTTTTCATCTTCAGCAACCAAAAGACGCATAAAATCACCTGCCTTACATATATCATACAACATTTTTTTCAGGATGTAAATTGACGACTTTACCAAAATGCAAAGTCGTCTGCTATTTACATTATTTTTGTCCTCTTCCAAATCCGCCCATCATAAACTGTCCTAAATCGGAAAGATTAAGATGCGATGCATCAACAAGAGCTGATGCGTCTTTTTTCTGACCTTCTGTTGTCGATGGGATAGTGCCGTTAAGCTGACCTTTGATGCTTTCTGCACGGAGCATAATCGCATCATAGAAAACCTGTATACCTTTTGTGTATTCTTCGTAGGTATACATACTGTTCGGGTCAGTTTTCACAAGCTCATCTATCTGCCCTTTAATTTTGTTATAGGTTTTTTCAAATTTTCCGCCATACAAATATTCATTCACGAGTCTTTCGTAATATTCGTGATAGCGAGCCTTGTATTCTTCATTTTCCAAAACAAAGTCAAAAAGCTTTGTTCCCTGCCACAAATCATCAATAGGTTCATTGATTACGCCTGTCCCGTCTCCTCCGTGCATTCCGCCAAAGGAAAGGTTATAGTCCCACGGCAAAACGCTGATTTGTCCGTTCGCTTCGTACAGGTAGTAGTTATGAGCCATTGAACCGCTCAAGGAATCGTCATTGACAGAGAAATTGTGAACAGCCATATATTTTAACACTTGCTCAACATCGATATATTTTTCAATGTTCGTTCTTCCATACACATTTTTAAGAGCTTCAACCACTCTTTCATGGTCTGCTTTTGAACTGTCATTAACCTCTCCATTCCATATTGTCTGATAACTGTCTATATTATCATCGATATAGTTAAGGTTGCCACCGCCGCCGAAACCGCCAAAACCACCGCGACCTGCTCTTTCTCCGCCGCCAAAGCCGTCTTCGGGCGGGGTCGGAAAATTATTGCCTGCTTTTTTCTTATCGCCGTTATTACCGCCAAAATTCATACCATCGGGCTTATATAAATATCCCTTTTCCATGCCGTAGTTACGAAGCATAAAGCTTTCTTCAACAGCTTCAAGTGCAAGATATACACCCCAATATTCGTTATTTACAGAAATCTTTGCGTAGTTATACAGCGAAGCATCTGCGTCCAAAAACTGAAACATATCATAAATGATTGCTTCTTTCATATTCGTTGTATCTGCATAACTATTATTTAACACCAACTTATCAAGTCCAAAGCAGGTCTGCCCGTCTACAAACTGGTCAAACTCAATTTTAAAGCTATATCTGTTATTGTCAGGGTCACTTGCAATGGAAGAAAGGCTTGTATTGCCCTTTGGTCTGATGCCAACCTGCTTAAATGTAGTGCCGTTTATAACAACATCGCATTCATAATATTCTTCCCGCCTTGCATTTTGGAGCATTTCGTTCCATTTTTCAGCATCCATAACGATATCAATATCAAGGACCTTACTTGTATCAAATAGTTTATCCTGATACTCCATACTGTAACCCGAAGTGTTTACAACAGGAAGCATTTTATCATAAAACGTCATTGCAAGAACACACAAAATCAAAACAAGAGAGATAAGTGCGATTGTTATTTTTGAAATATGTTTACTTGACAGCATATTCCCTCTCCTTTACTTTGAATTTTTGCAGCACACTCTATCAATAGTTTTTTCTTCTGTAAAAGATAACAAAAACAAATGCCAATGCCAAAAGAATTGCAGAAGTAATAGGAGTAGAATTTGTTTTAACAAAGCCTGAAAAAGTCATTGGCTCAGTTTCCTGAGTCTGTCCGTTAAAGTTTTGCATATTGCCGGGGAACCCTCCCATGCCTTCGGGCATCTGTCCGCCAAACTGCGGCTCACCGCTTGGCGTTTGCGTATTTTCTGCTGATGCATTGCCGTCTGTTTGCGGTGCTACACCCTCGGCGTTATTATTTGAATTGTCGTTCTGGGGCGGAGTAAATTCACCCTGCGGAGGCATGAATTCGCCTGACGGTCTTTGACCTTTATTCATCCCTTTCGGCGGCATTTCGCCATTTGGCATACCGGGAGGTGTGCCACGAGAGGGCATTTCTCCTGATGGCGGCATACCAATATCCCCTTGTTCCCCTTGATGCATCTGTACCGATACTTCAGGTGCAGTTTCATCAACTGTCGCATTTGTGTTTTCAGCCATTACGCTTATATTGAATATCAGGCAGAGCGAAAGGGCTATTGAAATTAATTTTTTAAGCATTTTAATCTCCTTTCAACTTAGGACATATATTCGCCGTTATAGGAAACTAAAACTGCATTTGTCACACCTTCACAAGTAGAAATTTTGTTTACAAAGCCTGTATTATCATCTTTGATTCGCACTTCATAAGTAAGTTCAACGCCTAACTTGTTTACTGATTTTGATTTTAAGAGGCTCTTCTTTGCTTCTTGTTTAATAAGCTCGTATGCTGAATTTTCTGTTTCTTCGTTTTCGCAGCTTACAACAAGAATATACGGAGTATCGCCGATTTTTCTTGTTGAGAAAACCACGATAACGATACCGATAATAACTGAGCCGATAATCGCAAGAGGAAGAAGACCTGCACCGAGAACGATACCAACTGCGATTGCCCAAAACAAAAATGCTATATCCATAGGCTCTTTAATTGCCGTTCTGAAACGAACGATAGAAAGAGCACCGACCATACCGAGTGATAACACAACATTGGATGTTACTGCGATAATCACAAGACTTGTTATCATTGACATTGCAATGAGTGATACACCGAATGAATCGGAATACATAACGCCGGAGTAGGTCTTTTTATAGATTAAGAAGATAAAAAGTCCTATTACAAAGGCAAGTCCGAGTGCCAAAAGCACATCAACCGTTGAAAAAGAATTGATGTTTGATAAAAAGCTTGATTTAAAAACATCTGAAAAAGTCATAAAATTTTCTTCCTTCCATTAAGTTTATTTATATTCTTATTGCCGCATATTTTGAGAATGCGGCACTTCTTCTTGATTTAATCTGAACTAAATCCCTGATAACCTCGGGGAGAAACTCGTCCCATTTTACCTCCAGAACCGAATCGTGATAAGTCTGCAAAAAAGGCAGGTCAGGATTTAAAAACTCTTTTACATTATTGCTCCCGCAAATATTCATATCAAGAGTTACCCTGACATTACCGGGCGGATATACAAAGCATTCACGGGTGTATGCTACAATACATTTCGGGCGAAGGAGCTGATATTTCATCTTGGAGTACAGTTCACGCATTAATGGAAATTCGCTGTCCTTCATAAATTCAATATCTCCGTCAATAATCTTTTGACATTCTTCTCTGGTAATCGTGCAGGTTACTTTATTACACAGACCGTTTATTTTACTTTTCTTTTCAAGACGGATAAAAGATGTGTCCGTTCCATAGTACCTGATACGAAACTTTTCTCTTTTATTTACTCCGTCAATCTTTTCCCTGAGAGCCTTATCCATATAGTTATCAAAATACAAGCTCTTTACAAAATATGTTCCGTCTGCATCACAATTTGAATCATGCTTTGCGACTGCAGAAAGTCTTGTGCGAAGTCCGTAAATATCCGAAAGATTTATTTGATGCTTATATTCGTGTCTGAACTTCACTCTTTTTCACCTCCATATCTGTACCAAATTCAGAACATTTTCCTGATTTTAAGATTATTATAAAAGTTTAAAGTTAAAAGAAAGTTAATCCTTAAAAAAATTCCGACCTCCGAAGAAAGAAATCCTCGAAGGTCGTTTTTTTCTAAAGTTAAATTGCTATCAACTTTACTTTCTCAATTTTCTGCAATACTGGGTGCAAAGTTTATCGGTACATTCCGAGCACCTGAGTGCCATATTACTATTTTCCCAAAATCTTTCAGGGTATGTGAATACACAGACTTCCCATACAAGCCATATCAGAAATGAAAATATAACAAGCGACCAGGAATAAAAACTGTTTACTGTTACTATCGGCAAAAACATCATCAGGTGGTCCCAATTAAATATCCTGCAGGTGGTACAACACTTGTTTTTCATTATAAGCCTGAACGGACACCAAATAAGGACACATATTAAATCACACACATAAAAGAATGTTGACAAGAGAATCATTGCTCCAGTATCTATAATTCCTGTCAAATGTAATACGCTGATTGCTACGGTAAGTATAATCCATATTACCATAACTTTGTATGCCGAAGCAGTTGTGTCTTTAATATATTGCTTCAGGTTTTTATAGTTGATTTTTTCTTTTATTGGTCTGAACAACGACTCAAACACCTTTTGAGAACCTATGGAAATATATGCTTTAACAGGTATCAGTTGCAACAGCATATCCCACATCCAGATTATCCACAAAAGATGCAAAGGGGAAAATTCATTAAAGAAATTCCGCCCATCCGCTATATTAAATTTTTCTCTGTCAAAGATGTACATCATAATTGCAATGAGAAATACAACTATTCTGCCGATAAGTCTTAGAAAATATATTCCTCTTGTTTTTGATATTTGATTGTTATTTTGTTTCATCTGATTTCCTTATCTATGTAAAATATTATTTTTCTCAAATATCTTTATAAGTATAGTACCTATTACTATGCCAAAAACACCCTGCACCGCATTGGCAGGTACGTTCACAAGTGAAGGTATAAAGCCGTATAAAACGCTCTCAAACAAAAGGTAACCTACAACCATTACCGCTTCAGCCAATATACCGCTTGTAATTCTTGCTGTAAGATTTCCTGCCTTATTATGCAGAAGCTTAAAAACAAAATATGCTACCAGAGCCATAATACCCTTTATAGCAAAGGTTGCGGGGGCATACACGGCATAGCCTAAAAAAACATCTGCAAGTGCAGAGCCGATACCAGCCGACAAAAATCCGTAAAAAGGCGGAAGAATCCAGCCTGCAATCAGCACAACACAGTCTCCCAGATTAACGTACCCTTTAAGAGGAGAGGGGACTTTTATAATCATTGTTGCAATGCAAATTAAGGTCGCAAGCAATGCTGAATTTACTATTTTTTTTGTTTTCATTTTTAAGACTCCCTTCGAAATATATGTGCCTATTATATAATAATATTATTTATATATCAACCCCAATGCGGAAATTTTTTGCTTAAAAAATGCAGTTTACGGCTCGCAACAGGCATATGATAAACACATATAAAAAGGGCATACTACCTATTAAACGGAGTGATAATTATGGAAAAAGACAAAATGCCTTAGGGCTTATGATGGCACTTGCACAAAACCCTGACACGATAGTGAAGTTTTCAAATCTGAGCGACGCAAAAAAGCTTCCCTTTATGGCGAATGTGTCGGCGGTAACGGATAATTCACAATACCCCCTTTTAAACGCAATGACAACCTTTTATGTATGCAAAAACAACAGGTGTCTTCCCCCGACAAATGAGCTTTCGTAAACAAAAAAACTGCAGCATATCAATATGCTGCAGTTTTCTTATCCTAACAATACATCGCTTATAAGCATAACACAAAAGCCGATAAGCAGGGCGTATGTTGCACCCCGCTGACTTCCGTGAGCGTGGGTTTCGGGAATCATTTCATCACTTATAACATAAAGCATCGTACCGCCTGCAAAAGCAAGTGCAAAGGGAAGCACAAACGATGCTGCACTGACCGCAAAATATCCTATAAGAGTTCCTATAACTTCGATAACTCCCGTAAGCATGGCACAAATGAAGGTCCTTTTTGGAGAAACGCCCGCTGAAAGCATAGGTCCTATGATTACCATTCCCTCGGGAATATTCTGAAGGGCAATACCACCTGCAATAAGAAGCGCCTGAGAAGTATTTCCTGAGCCGAAGCCTACACCTGCTGCTATACCCTCGGGAAGGTTATGTATAGCGATAGCCGTAACAAAAAGCAACACTTTCCCGAGCCTTGCGTTATTATGCTCCTCAATATCTGTTCCTGCTATTTTGTGCAAGTGGGGTACCAGCTTATCAATAAGATTAAGGCAGATTGCTCCCGCAAATATTCCTGCAACTGTTGTTATAAGTCCCAGCTTTCCGCCATATTCAAGCGAGGGCATAATAAGTCCCAATACCGCCGCTGCAAGCATAACTCCCGCAGCAAAGGATAGTACTATGTCAGAAAATTTGTGGGACATTTTTTTAAATATAAACCCGATGAGTGCACCGAATATTGTAGCACCGCCTACTCCTAAGGCGGTTAATAATACCATTTGCATAAATCTTCTCCTCCTGTTATGTAGACAGTGGGTGTAAAAAAACTCAGTTTTTTTACACCCACTGTTTCTGGGGATAGGAAAAAATGATTCAGAACGGACAAACCGAGCTGACAAAGCCTATATTAAGGCTTTGTCAGGTTACCCGAAGGCGTACGTGGGTGCGTCGAGAGGCGAAGTTTGTTCGTAGCAAAAAGGCTTAAAAAAGCAGAAAAATCGAATAAATTGAGGTTTTTCAACCAATTCAACACAATTTCACGACTATAAACTGTCTATATTCTGTATTATTATCGCCTTTTTGCGTTCTGGACTTTTTTTACATCCCATGTTTTTTATTCTTCGGAAAAAGAATCCTTGTCTACTCCGCACAAGGGGCACGCAAAATCGTCCGGCAAATCCTCAAATTTTGTGCCAGGCTCAATACCAAGCTCAGGTGCACCCTGCTCCTCATCATAAACCCAACCGCATACGTCACATACATACTTTTTCATAAAATTTTACCTCCTATAATTTATTTACAAAGCTCTTCGGAGAGCATCTCCAACTGTTTTTCACTTTCCTCATTAAGTGCGGAAAAAATCGTTACATCTGTTTGTGCATAGGTAAGATTCTTGCTTCCTTCAAGCATTTTTTTCATTACCTTTGCAGCAACAGGCGCCCAGGATCCGTTTTCAACAAATGCCACTGTTCTGTTCTGGAAATTCCTCTCGGTAAGATGATTTATAAATTCTCGCATAAAGGGGAATATTTCCGCATTGTAGGTAGTTGTTGCAAGTACAATTTTTCCGTAACGAAAGGCATCTTCCACGGCTTCCGCCATATCGCATCTTGCAAGGTCGTTTAAAACCACCTTCGGGCAACCCTTTTCCAAAAGAGCGTCACGAAGCTTCATAACTGCTTTTTTTGTATTTCCGTAAACAGAAGTATATGCAATTACAACACCTTCTGATTCAACCTTGTAGCTTGACCATATGTTATACAAATCAATATAATAGCCTAAGTTTTCTTTTAAGGCAGGTCCGTGCAGGGGACAAATAGTTTCAATATCAAGTGCTGCCGCCTTTTTAAGCAGATTTTGCACCTGAACGCCGTATTTTCCCACAATGCCGATATAATAACGCCTTGCCTCGCACGCCCAATCCTCATCAGCATCAAGTGCACCGAACTTTCCGAAAGCATCAGCCGAGAATAAAACCTTGTCAAGAGAGTCATAGGTTACAATAACCTCGGGCCAATGAACCATGGGGGCTGTGATAAAGCTAAGATTGTGTTTTCCTAAAGAGATGGTGTCCCCCTCTTTTACGATAATTTGTTTATCAAGAAAATCTGTGCCGAAAAAGCCCTTCATCATAGCAAAAGATTTAGAAGACGACACAATCTTCGCATCGGGATACCATTCGACAAAGCTCTTGATGTTTGCCGAATGGTCAGGCTCCATATGCTGAACTATAAGGTAGTCAGGCTCCCTTTCTCCCAACACTTCACATATATTGGAAAGCCACTCTTCTTTAAAATTTGCATCTACGGAATCCATAACCGCAATCTTTTCATCAATAATTACATATGAATTATAAGCCATTCCGTTGGGGACTTCGTACTGTCCCTCAAACAAATCAAGCTTATGGTCATTGACCCCGACATATTTAATATCAGAAGTGATATTCATACCGTTTCACCTCACTGTAAGTAATCACTCTATAAGTATACCACATTTTTTTAAATTATCAACATAATTTCGCACAAAAAAAGAAGTGACCCTTGATTGCTTTCTTTACAACAACCAAGGGTCACTTCTGTTCACTCTTGATATCTAACATCTTTTGTTATCCTCTCTTTCTTCGTCTGCCTTTTGCCCGATTTTCGCATTAACAAAACTTCCTCGTAGCTTTTTTCTCTAAGGAGAATACCCTTCTTTCTTATGTGCTTTTTCTGCAAAAGGCGAATTTGTACTTTTCTGTAAAGTTCCCTCTGCGACTCAGCTTAACTACTGCTTGTTCCTTTCACCCAAACAATCTATATCAAACGTAACACCGCCGTGTTTTCTAAATATTCCCCATCACTTAGATATAAGCTTAAATCACATTATTAACCTCACTAAAAAAGTTTCTATTTTACTTTTCCATCGGAGTGTACCTCCCTTTCCTTGATTTAAGTGTAGCAAGTTTTTTATGCGTTTTCAATTAGCAAATTCTAAAAAAAGGAAAGCTATTTATTGTGCAAATGGGGGAATTTTCCTTTCATTACAAAAAAACTGTTTACAACGGATAATTGATTATAGTATAATAAACTTATGGGCGTACCGAAAATATCGGCACGCCCCTTTTTTATAGGTCAAATAAAGCCTTGAATTTATATTGAATTTTTATATTTTTGTGGAGATACTCCCCATTTCTTTTTAAATCTCCTTGAAAAATATATGTAATCATTATAACCGCACTTCTCAGCAATTTCAGCAAGCGAAAGTGTCGTTTTGTAAACATCGATTAAATAACGGGCCCGTTTCATTCTGATATCTGTCAAAAACTCATTAGGGGTTTTGCCGATGAGTTTTCTGAATTGTGCACGGATATAATCCTGTGCATAACCGCTCCTGTCAAGAATATAGCTGAGATTTATATTACTATCAAAAGAGTTTTCCGTGATTTCACGGGCAATCTCTGATATAGCGATATCTATCCCTTTGTCCTGCTTAATATTTTTAAGAATAAAATGTGCAAATGCGTTGCACAGGGAATCAACATAGTCCGGATTTCCGTAACGGTTTCTGTAAATAATTTGTGCAAGGGCCATCCCTTCTCCCTGTGCATTATCCGAGATAATAACGGGAACAGAAAGGTTAAAAAGCTGGTTTAACTCTCCGCTTATATGAAATCTTTGTGGATACTCCTCCCCCATGGTACAATGCATAGTGTATGGCGGTATAATAACAATGTTTCCCTCCCTGACAGGGAAATCACCCTCATCACAATGAAAAACGCCCTCTCCCGAAGAATAAATCATAATTTCGTAATTATGATGTTTGTGGGGAAAGGAGGCCTTTTCTGTAAGTCCGATTAAATAGCTCATAATATCACCCGTTACATTATATACTAAATCTATCTTTTGTGCAAGTAAATTTTATATTATAATTTCACTAACCCCGTTAAGATACATCTCCTTTTTTAAAGAATGATTTTCCCTTTGTCCAGATCATCTATAATTTTCGCTATTGCACACTCATTATTGCTGACAGTTATAATGTCAGCGGCCTCCATTGCCATGGGGCTGGCATTTGACACGGCTACTCCCACCGCTGCACTAATAAGCATCGATGCATCATTATCGTTGTCGCCGATAGCAATTGTCTTTTCCTTATCAATACCTAAAATTTCAGCAAGCTTTGTAACCAGAAGTCCCTTACTCATACCCTTTGGAAGGATTTCATAATATTCGGCATATGAACGAATAAAATCAAATTCCCCTGCTCTGGGATGATTATTGAGTATATCCATAAGCTTAAACAGATTTTCTTCACTTTCATCGGCAAAAAGCACCTTTGCAAGGGGTTCTTTTACATCATTATAATGGCACCTTAAATCGGGGAATCCCGCTATATTAAGATGATTTATCATCGAGGGGTTCATCTTGCAGAAATAGCAGTTTTCAAAACCGCAAAGCTGAATTGCCATTTCAGGCATAACCTCATCAACATGCTTAACCATTTCCAGGGCATCACGCGAAAGCTCCACCGTCCACAAATATTCCTGCTTTTCCACGTCATAAATTCCGCCCCCGTTAAAGCAACCGATTGGTGCATTGGGTTTAACAGTATTATATAAATCACCGATGATCACCGTGGGTCTTCCGGTAATAAAGGTGAAGTACCCGCCGTTTTCCTTAAAATATTCAATTGCATCAAGATTTTCTTTCGGTATGATATGCTCATCATTTAAAAGGGTTCCGTCAAGGTCGGTTGTAATAAGTATTCCTTCAAATTTTTTCAAGGCAATCATCTCCTTATCATCTTAGGCTTTACAATTCGTGTCGGGATAATACATCTTTAGCTACAAAAAGAGCAAGTCCACCGACTTGCTCTTTTCAGCTGGTCTGAGTGGGGAGACTTGAACTCCCGGCCTCTTGAACCCCATTCAAGCACGCTACCAAACTGCGCTACACCCAGATATGCTACTCGACTATTATAACCAATGAAACCCATATTGTCAAGTAAAATTTCAAAAAAATTTAAAATCGGACAGACCATTAACTGACCTGCCCGATTTTTCCTAATTTAATAAGGGCATTTCTTCCTCCTGCGGGATAAAATGCTCACTTTCTTTATAGATGATGGGTGCTGAATAACTTAAAACCTCTCTCTTGCTGGAGGACTGTCCGACTGTTATCTCATCCCCGTCTGTAAGCTGTACACCCTTTGCCATAAGAGAATACTGACTAAGCATCGTTGTGGAAAGCTTTTCCCCGTTTACAAATATTTTACTCTTTTCGGTAAAGCCTTTTCCCTGAACATAAACAGAATTTCCCATAACCTTAATGGATTCTGTGGTAATGGGGATTGTTCCCATTCGCATATCTTTCATCTGGTACGGCTTAGTTCCGCCGAACTGGGTATTTTCTCCATAGAGCATATCGTATGCAAGATATGCAATCTGTTCCTGATACATCACCTCGTTTAAAGGAGAGTTTTCGGAATTTTTATACTGATGAAGCTTTGTAAGATTTCCGTTATTAAAGCCTAACCAACGCATAATTTCACTTGAAAGCTCATATGTTCTGACATTTTTCACATTTTTCTCAAGCCCGAAGTTGTTCCACGTAACATATTCGGTTACATATGCATTATTGGTGGTAAGGTCGCCATCCTCAAGCCCTATTGACGGAAGATGGTCGCCGTATGCTATAAGAAGAGTGGGGCGGTCACGTGTTTCCAGTGCCGATATAAGGCTTCCCAGAAACATATCCATCTCCCATACCTGATTTATATAGTATTCAAGGGCACAAAGCTCCTGCTCGGTGAAATTATCGCTTTCTATCTGTATAACATCATCGGTTCCTAAAATAGGCTCCGAAGGATACGCACCGTGTCCCTGTACTGAAACAGTCCACACAAAACGGGGATTTTCTTCCGTTACCCCATTTTCCTCGTCAGTATAGGTAAGTGCATTCATAATTTCCTCTGTCAGTACCTTATCCTTGCACCAGCCATAGGGGGTTGTTTCAAAATCGTACATATATTCCTTTGACTGAAAACTGTCAAAGCCCATTCTCGGATAAACCTTGTCACGGTCATAGAAATTACCTGTATGATTATGAATTGCGTGGGCACTGTATCCGTTTTCCTTAAGATTAAATGCGATGGATTCACACGTTTGTTCAAGCATAATGGTCTTGTACGGATATTCGCCCGGACCGAAATTGTCAAGGTTGATTCCCGTTAAAACCTCAAACTCGGTATTTGCAGTACCTCCGCCAAATGAGGGAACGGCAAGCTGTCCTGTTGAGAAATGCTCACTAAGATATGTGTGCACAGGAGCCGGGTCATCAGAAAAAGTCATTCCTTTGATAGTTTTGGGGTCAATGAATGACTCAAGCTGAATTAATATTACATCGGGCTTTACCATATCCTCCGTATTGATGGTTTCGGGGAATTTCGCCAAAAGCTCTTCCGTCTTTTCCTGCCCGTAGCCTGATGGTTTATTTATTCCCGTATCGAGCATACTGCTGGAAAAGCAGTAGACAAATCCGTAATCGTTATATGCCCCGACCAGATTTCCGAAATCTGAGCTTATAGCACTTATGTTATGTGCCACGATAGTCATTACAAAAACGGCTGCTCCTGCACCAACTATCGACGCAACATTTTTTCCGTAATTTACTTTTCCGCTGATTTTAGGACCTATTATCCACAAGGCAATAATTGCCACGATAAAAATTCCTATTGCACAGTAGAGAAAAATTCTCTGTGTTTTACTGAGATACATAAGAATGAGGCTGAGCTTTACAACCTGAAAGTCAATCGCCCCCAGAGGGGTTACTCTGTAAGTCAGCACTACACCGTTAACAATACCGCATATAATCCACGGTGCAGAAAGCAAAACCACACCGAAAAGACGTCTGCGGAAAAGCAGTGCAAACGAAAGAGTCAGCATAATGATAAGGGAATTGTAAAAAAACACAAGCGGGTTTGACACAATATGCTCAAATCCCTTAATAACAGAATGTCTGCTAAAGCTTTCAATTATGAAGTTTTCAAGAACGCTTAAAACTATAAAAAACACAATCGGATGTGTATCAAGCATTTTTTTAAGAAAGGCTAAAAAGCCTTTCATTCTCTCACGTAATTTCAAAAAAACACCTTCTTAGAAAGATATATTCTCCTTGGGGATACTGCCCGCATCACACCCATTGAGAATAAGCAAGGCAACACACACCACTATAACCACAGCTATTATTGCAAGCACAATTTTAAAACCCTTGCCTTTTTTTAAAGGAGCTTCCGCCTTAGTTTCTTCGTGGAGTGGTGCACCGCAACCTGTGCATTTTTCCTCGCTGTCAGCATTAATTTTACCGCATTTAGGACAGAACATAGTGGTCCCACCTTTCATATTACTAAGATTATACTCCGCATCTCGGTTTTGTCAAGCACGTTTATATGTGCAGAAGCTGAATTTCAAACCTTCATGCTCCATAAGAGGACTTTCTTTTGCAAGATGCCACTTAGGGTCTTTATCAATATCAAAAAGGAACGTATCAGCGGGCACACACTTTCTCACTTTCGTAATCAGTGCCTCATTACAGTTATCCTTAAACATTTCGTAAATCTGCCCACCGCCGATAACAAAAACATCGTCTGTGTCAAATTTTTTCACGTAATCAAGGATTTCTTCCTTAGAATTAAATGCCATAACACCCTCACGCTCAAAATCAGCATCACGTGTTAAGACAATATTCGTTCTGTTTTTAAGGGGCTTTCCTCCGGGGAAGGAGTCAAGCGTCCCTCTTCCCATTATGACAACCTTTCCAGATGTGGTTTCACGGAAAAATTTCATATCGGGGGGAAGCGAAAAAAGAAGATTCTTATTATTTCCGATACCAAAATTTTCAGAAACACAAACTATCATTTTCATGGCGATTTCTCCTTAATCAGATTGCAACGGGAATTTTCTTTCCCAGAGTATGGAACTGATAGTTCTTGAATGCAAAACTGTCTACTGTAAATTTATAAAAATCGTCTATTGATTTATCCATTACAAACTCTGGTGCATCGTAGGGAGTCTTTGCCAGAATCTCCTCTACAAGCGGGATATGCCTGTCATATATATGGGCATCGGCAATTACGTGCACAAGCTCGCCCACCTTAAGTCCTGATACCTGAGCCATCATATGTACCAGAACGGCGTACTGGCACACGTTCCAGTTGTTGGCGGTAAGCATATCCTGCGAACGCTGATTTAAAATTGCGTTAAGGGTATCTCCGCTTACATTAAAGGTCATTGAATATGCACACGGATAAAGACCCATCTCATTAAGGTCCTGATGATTATATATGTTTGTCATAATACGCCTGCTCTGGGGATTGTTCTTAAGGTCAAAAAGGACCCTGTCAACCTGGTCAAACTCGCCTTCCTTATAGCTATGCTTAACGCCAAGCTGATAACCATAGGCTTTGCCGATAGTTCCGTTTTCATCCGCCCAGGAATCCCAGATATGGCTGGAAAGGTCTTTCACATCATTGCTTTTTTTCTGCCATATCCACAAAAGCTCGTCAACCGCCGCTGTAAGATTGGTCTTTCTCAGTGTTATTACAGGAAACTCCTTTTGAAGGTCGTATCGGTTTACGATACAAAACTTTTTAACGGTGTGTGCCTTTACCCCATCCTCCCAGACAGGACGCACGTCAAGCTTTTCATCGGAATATCCGTGATTTAGTATATCTTCACAATTCTGCTTAAAGACAATGTCTGCGTAGCTCATGGTTTATTACCTCGCTTTCATACTTTTTGATTTTATCATTTTTTACTTTATAAGTCAAGATAACCTCTCTTATACCATAAATTTTTTTAAAATCCTTGAAGAGCGGTGTATTGTGTGTTACAATGAATGTAACTACGGATTTTCTCGGAGGTAATGACGTGAAAAATATACTGAAAAAGACGCTGTGCGGCTGTATGGCTTTTTCTATGATTTTCGGTAGCGGGGCATTGGCACAAAATGTCGGCGACAAAATCGGCGAAGTGCTCAGCACAGACATTGTGACATATATTGAGGGGGTAAAGGTTCCTTCGTTTAATATTGCGGGACGCACTGCAATAGTTGTGGAAAATCTTAATGCAATGGGGCTTCCCTTCGGCGTACAGTATGATGACTCAACACGAACACTGACAATTTCGGAAAGTGATATTTTCGGCACAGGGGGAAGAGATTATTTCCACTTTGCTGACAGTGAGTCCTCTATGCCCATAGGAACTCCCATAATGGACGTGCTTTATACGGACATCAAGACTTACTATGACTTTGCTGAGCTGGAAAGCTTTAATATCGGCGGTTTTACGTGCGTATATGCAACCGACCTTGCACAATTATATGGTGTGAGCAAGTGGAACGAAGATGACCGCACAGTGCATATTTCAAAGAAAAAGGAAGATGTTGTTACAACCATATCAAAAACGGCATCTGCCTCTAAATTGCCCGCTGAGGAAAGTATTATCGAAAGAACGGAAACCATGGACCGCTGGGGTTCCCCCGCAAAAAGCCACCTTATAAAAGGAGGCGATGGAACTTTTTTCACAATTGAAATATCGGAGTCTGTGAATATAGAGCAATATGACAGTAATCTAAGACATCTATCTTCATTCACTCTTAAAAAGAAGCTTCCCATTTTCGGGGCGTTCTATGAGGGAGAGGAGTATAACTACATCGCATACGGACAGGAAAATTTGAGCGACAGCGACTCTAAAGAGGTTATTAAAATTGTAGCTTACGACAAGAATTTTAAAGAGGCTTGGGAAGTCGGTGTCAAGGATTGTAAGACGGCAATCCCATTTGATGCATCATCGGCACAGATGTGCGAAGACGGAAAATACCTCGTTCTCCATACCTCAAGAACTCAATATAAAGAGGCAAACGGGGTGCGTCCTCAGACACAGCTTACTGTAATTATTGACAAAGAAACAAAAAAGGTTATAAATCCCTTAGATAAATTTCAGGAGAATCATACAAGCCACGCACTTAAGGAATTTGTCAAAATCGATAATGGCAGGCTTATAACCGCAAATTATTCTGACGCTTCCCCGACCAGAGGTGCGTTTTTACAGGAGCTTGATTTCAACGGAAAGCTTCTTCATACGCAGAGTCTTTTTACAGTGGGCGGCCCTCTCGGTGCAAACTGCACGGGTGCTATGATAGGCGGCTTTGAAGTTTCCACAAAAGGCTACCTTGTAAGTATGAGCACAATCGACCATTCCCTTGTCACAAACTACACCAACGTGAATATAGAGGGCATAGAAACCGAAAACCGTGACGTATATCTCCTGTGGGCAGATAAAAACACATGGAATGTACGCCGCACTGCCATTACCGATTATGGTAAGGATAAATTGACCGCCAGCGTTCCTTATCTTGTAAAATTGTCTGACGGAAACTTTATGATGCTGTGGCAAAGATTTTCAGACGACTCTAACCATAGCGACACACTTTGTTTCGTCTTTATAGACCCTGAGGGTAATCAAATCGGGGAAATTTTAACGGCAAAAGGTCGCCTTTCCGAAAGCTGCGTACCGACAGAAATCGGGGGCGAGGTTATCTGGTATGTAAACACAGGCAACACACGTGAATTCTATAAAGTTGATGCTGACCCTATGTCATTAAGATAAAAAGCACACGAGAAAAATATATTAAATTTACGGAGGTAGAATGAATATGAAAAAGGCAGTTACATTATTATTGGCAGCGATTATGATTTTTGCAGCAACTGCAGCTATGGCTGCGGATATAACCGTTTTGGTAAACGGCGAAAAAGTGGAGTTTGACCGCCAGCCCGAGCTTCAAAACGGCAAGGTAATGATTCCTTTCCGCTTTGTTGCAGAAAAGCTGGGTGCTACCGTAGCATGGGAGGAAGAAACTCAGACTATTTTCACAAGCTTAAACGGCAGTTTTTCAACAATGCAGATTGGAAATCAGAGCATTTTTGTAGACGGAAAAACATTTGTTTCCGAAATAGCTCCTTTCATTGTTGTTGACAGAACACTCGTAAGCGAAGAAGCACTTGAGCAAAGCCTCGGTGCTGATGTTACATGGGACGAAGCAGCACAGACTGTTACAATCATTAAATAACCCAAATATTTAAAACACACATAACTTCAGCTTTCTGCATATAATAAATGTGATAGGGAGGCTGATACTATGTATTCAAAAACAAAATTCTTTCTCGGTGCCAATTCTAATATTGACTTTGTTTCTTACTTCGGGCAGCTGCATGGACAAAACAGTTCTATGCAGCTGCTTATTTTAAAAGGGGGTCCGGGGAGCGGAAAATCCTCTCTGATGAAAAGGATTGCCGACTTTGCCGCAAAAAAAGCTCACCGCCTTGAAATTATCCCGTGTGCATCAGACCCCTCCTCGCTCGATGCGGTGATAGATTATACGGCAAATTTTGCCGTAATGGACGGAACTTCCCCGCATACAGAGGACCCAACACTCCCGGGCGTGTACCACCACATTTTATATACAGGCGATTTGTGGGACTGCAGCAAGCTTTATGATAAAAGAGAGGATATTTCTAAGCTTTCCGCACAAATTTCCGATTGTCACAAGGGTGGAGGCTCGTATATAAAGGCGGCGTCTTCCCTCCTTGGCGAGAATATGAGATATGCGGAAAAATTTATGTGCAGAGAAAAGGCAGCAAAGGTAATAAACCAGATAGCCGAAAAAATAAACAGTGGAAAGAAAGGCGGAGAAGAGAAACGCCTTCTAAGCGCATTGACGGTAGGCGAGCTGAAGGTATTTTCCGAAACGCCCCATTCCCTTTCCGACACAATTTATGTTATCAATGACTCATGGGGTGCTGCGGCAGATTTTATCCTCAAGGGAATCTACACCCTGGCAAGGCTAAAAGAAGAGCCTCTTATTTACTGCCCTTGCTCGCTTATGCCCCAAAAATGCGACCACCTGATTTTCCCTGAAAGCCGTATCAGCGTGCTGACAGGAAATAATCACCTTAAGTTTGAGGGCGGGGAAACAATAAACGCAGATAAATTCTACAATGAAATGCCGCTTATAAAGGATATGGAAATGCGGCTTTCCTCGGCAGAAAAGCTTCTCCCGCGCGCGTGCAGTCTGATAAAGAAAGCAAAGAAGCTCCACGATGATTTGGAAGCATATTATGTGGGTGCGATGGACTTTAGCCAGATGGATAAAATTTTCGACAGTGTAATCAATCGGTTTTATATGTAAAACCTTCATAAACCAACCATATACCCCAAATTATATGAAATTTTTAGGAAAAAGATTGACTTTTTACACTATACATTGTAAAATGAAAGGGTAGATAAAACTGCTCGGAGGGATAGAATGAAAAACAAACTTACCAAGCAGGAAAAGGAAAGACTCAGCAATAAAATAGTCTTCTTCTCCTCGGTTACGATTTCATATGCATTATTGCTTTTGTTTATACAGAAAATGTCAATGTCTTCATTGACGGTTAACGGTGCGATATCGCTTATTGACCTTCTGTGGTGGAGTTCAATATGCGGTGCAATGGGCTGTGCAGCGTGGAGCGCATACAAGGAAAAAAAGGGGTTTTTCCTGTACTGTGCTATGTGCATTTTTGTTTTCCTGAGTACAACCGTACTTAAAAATGTAAATGCCAGCAGGTCCTACCCGGTAAACTACATGGCACTGACAGCAGCGTTTATTATGGCACAGATATATTATATGTTTAAGGTTCGCGGAACCTTCCAGGGACGTATAAAGAATATATTTATTGCCGTTTCAATCCTTATTGTGGCTGTTCTGGCATTGGGTTGCCTTCCGTCAGAGCTTTGGTTTGGTATTGTTAATAAAATAAGATAAAAAAAGGCAGAGTATTCAAAATGAATACTCTGCCTTTTTTATGTTCGCTAAATTATTTAACGATGTTCTTAAGAGCCTGACCAGCCTTGAAAGCAGGAACCTTAGAAGCGGGAACCTTAACCTTTGCCTTAGTCTGGGGGTTGATGCACTCACGTGCAGCTCTTTCTCTAACTTCGAATGTACCGAAGCCAACGAGCTGAATCTTCTCACCCTTCTTAAGAGCATCTTCAACAGCACCGATGAAAGCGTTGAGAGCCTTTTCTGCATCCTTCTTGGAAAGCTCTGCATTTGCTGCGATTGCTGCTACGAGTTCTGTCTTATTCATAATTTCTCCTCCTTAAATGTTATTTATACTATAATAGCCGCGATTATATCGCAATTTCTTGTCCATTACATATTATCATAAGATTTGTCTATATTCAAGTGTTTTCTTCAATATTCTTGAAATTTTTGATGAAATTTTTTGTATATATTGCCAATTCTGCCTCAGGGTCAACCCCATTTTTATACGCAATGGCACAAAGCCTGAAAAGATTTTCACAAATTTCGTCTTTGCCCATCGTTTCTAAGTCTTCCACGCTATATAAATTTCCCTTTACCGCTTTACCGATAATTTTAGTTGCACGGCTTAATGCAGGAAGCGATTTTGTGACAGACTGCATCGTTTCGTATACGGTTTTTTGTCCCCTCCGCTCCTTTTTAATTTTTTCCCAGTTGTCAAGAACTTCTTCACTGCTTTTAAGCTCTGCTTCCCCGAAAACGTGGGGGTGACGCTCTATCATCTTTTGCGACACGGCATCTGTTACATCATCAATTGTAAATGTCCCCTCTTCTTTTCCTATCTGTGCATGCATAACAACCTGCAAAAGCACATCGCCCAGCTCATCTGCCATTTTTAAAGGATCGCCCTCGTCAATGGCGTCATTAGCCTCATAAGCTTCCTCCAGGAGGCATTTTGCAAGGGTTTTATGCGTTTGCTCCCTGTCCCACGGACAACCCTCAGGCGAGCGAAGCTTTTCAATTATATCGCAAAAATCATAAAAATTCATTTTCTTTTCCATATTATTTGCCATCTCCCTTAGCCATTGAAGAATACTTCAATGGCTAAACTCATTCTTTGTAACGCACCCTGTTAAGGCTATTAAAATAAAATATACAACTGCCGCAAGAGCTACCGATAAAAGAAGCATTATGGTGCCGCCTTTTAAGCCGTAGAGAATTTTCGCCCCTCCGCAAGAGAGTGCCGCACAGAGAAAAAGCTTTAAGGTAACCTTTAACGCTCCCTTAAGAGAGGTCGCCTTAGAAAGCATAAATGTATTTATAACGGCAGCCGGCATAAATGCAAAAATTGTAGAAAGAGGTGCGCCGATAATTCCGTAGGATTTTATAAGGAATATATTAAGGATTGCCTTAAGCGCCACCGCACCCACAGTAACCCAAATGGGACTCCACACCCTGCCCAATGTCTGGAGCATGGCGGTTGTGGTCTGAACATAGGGCATAATAATAACCATAACGCCTGTAAGAGATAAAAGAGTCCAGTAGTTTTTGGAAGAATAAATGAGATTAATCAGTTCCTTCGAGAAGAGAATCATTCCAAAGGCACACGGAAGTGCCGCAAGGAAAATAAGCTTAATTGCCCTTACGCTGTTTTCCCCCAGAGCAATCTTATCCTTTCTTGAATACGCAAGGGCGGGAACTGCACTTGCAGTAAACGAAGTGATAACAGTTGCAGGAAGATTATATATGGTATTTGCACGGGTAAGGTGTCCGAAAAGCTTCAGCCTTTTAGGCATTTCCACGCCGATTTGCGAAAGAATTTGCGGAACTGTTAAGGTATCCAGCAGCATAACTGCAGTAAAGCCGAATGCACCAAGTG
>JAZLEL010000052.1:0-24376 GCA_045615265.1 Clostridia bacterium
GTAATTTACAATAATGAATCGGTAAATGCGGTTAAGATTATAGGTATGGTTGTGTTGCTTTTTTCATTTTTCCTGTGTATGGATAGAAAAAACAACTCTCTTGTAGCAACAAAAAATTGGAAGTATTACGTTACGATATTCTTCTTTGCTGGCGGAATGATTGGAATTATTAATAAGCTTTTCCAATCATCAAATGCAAAAACAGAAATGGATTCAATGCTACTAGTTGCTTCTATCGTTTCCGCTTTAGTTTTAGCAGTTATGGCTTTTGTTTTTGGTGCTGTCAAGAAAACTGGTGCTCCTAAAATTTATAAAAGCGGTATTGTTTATATAATTGCTTGTGGATTGGTGAGCTGTATTTATAACAGACTTAACGTATATCTTGCGGGCGTTATGGATGGTGCTTTGTTATTTCCTCTGAGCAACGGCACACTTTTGTTGTTAAACAATCTGACAGGAATTATTTTATTCAAAGAGAGATTAAGTAAACTTCAAATTGTTGGTATGATAATAGGTCTTTTATCAATAGTTATGATAGGTTGTTTTTAATAACGAAGAAAGCAATATTAAAAAAGAAATTGGTGATATAAATGATTCAAATACCAAGTTTGATAACAGATAACAAGGAGATTAATGATGCCTATCGCTTAGCAATAGCAAATATTGCTGCTAATATACTTCCCTTCAAAGATGGGATATTAGAAAAGGAAGAAAAAGTATTTATTGCTGGTCTTGGATATGTGACTCCTTGGACAAGAGATGCTGCAATTAATACGTGGAATGCAGGAGGACTCATTTGTCCAGAAGTTGCCCTTAATACTTTGAAATCTGTTTTAAGTAAAAATGAAAAAGGCTATTTTATTGATGGTGAATATTGGGATAAAATAATTTGGACTACAGGAGCTTGGAATTATTATCTTTTTACAGGAGACACAGAGTTCCTAAAAATTGCCTATGAAGCCACTTGCAATACGCTAGAGTATCTTGAAACGACAGAGTTTTCACAAGAACTTAATTTGTTTAGAGGCGGTGCTTGTTTCCAAGATGGAGTAGCCGGATATCCCGATATATATGCTAAACCAGGCGAAAGTGGAATAATTGTATTTTCTCAGGATTGTCGTGAATTTTGTGATGCTACAGGTGTAGGTCTCCCGATGTACGCCCTTTCTACAAATTGCCTTTATTACAATGCTTATGTTTTGGCTGATAAAATGGCTGGTGAATTAGGTGTTTCTAAGAACTATGAGCAAAAAGCTCTAAATGTCAAAACGGCTATAAATACAGTATTTTGGAATGAAGAAAAGAATAACTACAACTACTTATATGATAATTTTGGTGGTTGCGATAGTATTGAAGGTTTAGGTGTTGCTTTTGCAATTCTTTTTGGCGTGGCATCAGAAGAGCAAGTAAAAAAAGTGTTAAGTAACACTCCTGTAAGTGCATATGGTATAACTTGTGTTTCTCCAAGTTTTAAAAGATACGATACAGAGGATGGTATGGGATTTGGTAGACATAGCGGAACAGTATGGCCACATGTTCAAGGTTTTTGGGCAGATGCTGTCTCAATGTGTGGAGAAACCGAACTGTTTGATTTCGAGTTTTCAAAACAATATGAAAATGCACTTAGATATTATCAGTTTGCTGAAATTTATCATCCTTTAACCGGTGAAATATATGGTGGCAGACAAGAGAGAGACAAAAGAGGAATTGTCGAATGGAAAGCAGAACCATATCAAACTTGGAGTGCAACAGCATATCTGCGAAACGTATATATGAACCTTATTGGAATGAATTTTTTACCTGAAGGAATTACTTTTAAACCTATCGGAAGTAATCTGGTTGAAGATGTTTCTATTACGGGCATTAGATATAGAAATACTATTTTGAATATTTCAATAAAAGGAAATGGTAAGAGAATATCTTCTTTCACTGTTAACGGTCGGGGAACTGCCCCGTTCATTAGTTCAGAAGAAACCGGAGAGTTAAATATTACAATTAGATTAAAATAAGAAGTGCTTATTTAGGTGATAGTTTATGAAAAAACTTAAAGTAATACAAATTGGTGTTTGTCATGATCATGGCACATCTGCCTTTAATAGCATATTAAGACAAACAGA
This sequence comes from Clostridia bacterium, assembly GCA_045615265.1. Taxonomy (GTDB): domain Bacteria; phylum Bacillota; class Clostridia; order UMGS1883; family UMGS1883; genus UMGS1883. The sequence continues at coordinate 2,118 of JAZLEL010000052.1, forward strand.
ACTTTTTGAAGTTTTAGGATTTGTTGTAACTCCTGAAGAATTTGCAGAGGAACCGGAACTTTGTAATGAAATAATTACAGAATATCGTGATGAACGTGGCGTTAAAATGTATACGCTTGAAGAAGCGGTATGTTTGCCTGGCGTAGAGGCTGCTGTTGTAGAAACAAGAGAGCAGTACCTTAATAAATATGCTATTTTGGCTGCCCAGCATGGTTTACACATATATATGGATAAACCGGGTGGATGGGAGTTTGAGGAATTTAAAGCACTTGTTTCTGAAGTGAGAAAAAGAGAATTAGCTTTTTCTATCGGTTATATGTATAGATTCAACCCGAAGATTTTAGAAATAGAGCAAAGAATCAAAAACGGTGAAATCGGTGAAATCTTCTGCGTAGAAGCACATATGGATTGCGAACATGAAGTAAAAAATAGAAGAAGATTAGCAAACTTTCCAGGTGGAATGATGTTTTTCTTGGGATGCCATTTGATTGATTTAATTTATCATATTCAGGGCGAACCCGAAGAAGTAATTCCTATGAACTGCAGTACAGGTTTTGATGGACTGGAAGTAGAAGATTATGGCATGGTTGTTTATCGTTACAAAAACGGTATATCGTTTGCAAAAAGCTGTGCTACAGAATGTGGCGGTTATATGCGCCGTCAACTTGTTGTTTGCGGAGAAAAAGGCACATTTGAGATTAAGCCTTTGGAGAATTTTGAACCTGGCACAGAGCGTGATTATTTGTATACGGAAATGCGAGAGGTTGGTTCAAATCAAGGTTGGCAATTTGAAGGCAAACACACAAAAACCGATTATTTTAATCGATTCGATGCCATGCTTGAAAACTTTGCAGATGTTGCTAAGGGCAGAAAAGAAAATCCATATTCTTACGATTATGAATTATCTTTATTTAAGTTATTATTAAAATCCTGTGGCAAGTAATTATTAAATTTTAAGAAGGATGATTCTGTGATGAAAAACGAGATTAACTATGAAAACAAAAAAGTCTTATTAATTGGCGGTGGCGGCACAATAGGTACATACGTTGCCGAAGAACTGCTGAAAAAAGGTTGCTGTGTAGATATTATTTGTTTAGAGGATTATGTTTCAAATAATCCTAAACTCAGATATTTTAAAAACAACGTTACTCTTGACTATCTTAAAGAATTTCTTGCCGATAAGCATTATAATGGCATTCTTGATTTTATTCATCGTGATGTTACAGAAGATTATATAGCTACGCATATGGTTATCGCACCTAAAACAGACCATGAAATATTCTTTTCATCTATTCGTGCAATCGGTGATGCAGAGCATCCCATAACCGAAAAGACACCTAGAATATTAGACCTGGTAGATTCAGGTGAGTTTACCGATAAGGATTTTATTGAAAATGATGCGTATTCTTTGACAAAATCCAGATGCGAAAGATATTTAAACAGCGTTTCAAAGTATCGTAATTGGACTATTATCAGACCGATGATAAACACATCTGAAAAGCGTTTTGATATAGTTATAGATACATTTCAATCTCCCATTGAATTTGCAAAATCGGGTGAAATAATGTATCAGCCTGATATCTGCAAAGACAAGGTTGCCGGTCTTGAATGGGCAGGAAATACAGGTAAAATGATAGCCAACCTTTTGTTCAAAGAAGAGTGTATGGGTGAAACATATATGCTTTCTACAGGACATCGTATGACATGGGAAGATGTCGCTAATGTATATACCAAACTAATAGGTCTTAAAGTTGAATGGATACCTGTTGAAGAATATATGGTAAAGAGAAACAAAGGCGGTTGGGGTCTGACGTATGACCGAAATTATGACCGTGATGTTGATAATTTGAAAATTTTGGAAGCAACTGGTCTTACTGCTGATGATTTCACACCTTTTGAGGAAGGAATTAAAATAGAGCTTAAAAAAGTAGGAGCTATCTAAGGAGAGCTAAAATGAAACCTACGTTTGTGAAATCAGAAAAGCCTTTGCTTACTGTAATGCTCAAAAAAATCACTCCTGCCGAGATTATAAAAGAAATTGAACTTTCTTTAAAAAACGGTGCTGAAGCTTTTGGATTACAAGCCGAAAACTTTGATAGAAAATATCACAAGCCGGAAGTATTTAAAGAAATTTTTCAGGCAATGGATAATAAACCTATATATATAACTAATTATAAACTAGTTAACAATATTGATTTATCCTACGAACAGTTAGCAGAAGAGATGATTTCGTTCGCTGAAATGGGAGCTACTCTATGTGATGTTATGGGAGATTTTTTTCATAAATGTGAGGAAGAACTTACGGATGACCCTGCTGCAATCGAGAAGCAAATGAAGTTAATTAGGGAACTCCATAATTGCGGTGCTGAGGTAATTATGTCCTCACATATTAATAAATACTGTTCACCAGAGAAAGTTTTGCATTTCGCAAATGAACATAAGGCAAGGGGTGCTGATATATCAAAAATAGTGACCCACGCTAACAATATGGAAGAGCAAATTGAAAATATCCGTATAATTGATTTGCTGAAAAGGGAATTAGATATACCCTTTCTTTTCTTGTGTGGCGGAGAATGCCGTATTCAAAGAAGAGTAGGAATATTATTAGGTTGTTGTATGAGTTTATGTGTTGGCGAAGACAATCCAGAAAACCCACAACCTTTTGTTGTTGACCAAAAGAATATCAGGGATAATATGCACTTTTAGGCAAAGGATAGTGAGTATACTGTGACAGAAAATAAAATTCAGGTTTACTGTCTAAAATATGCGGAATCTGTTTTTGCGGAAAATTTTATTTTTGAAGGCGGAAACCCAGATAAATTTGCACCTATTTCTTTTTGTATATATCTTATCAAAAGTAACGAAAAGTACATCCTTGTAGATGCCGGTTGTGATACTATAACCGGATTTAAAATGAAAGGTTTTTACTCTCCCGCTTTTGTTTTGAGACAAATAGGATTTTGTGCTGATGATATTACCGATGTTGTAATCACTCATGCTGATTTCGACCATATTGAAGCAGTAAGACATTTCAAAAATGCTATTGTTCATATTTCAAAGGATGAATATGAAAGAGGAAAGAAATATTTATCAGAGAATAAAAAGATAAATATTTTTGAAAATGAATATGACTTAGACTCACAAATAAAAATTATTGTTTGCGGCGGTCATTCTAAAGGTTCATCAATAGTACAAATTATAACAGATGATTTAATACATATACTTGCCGGTGATGAATGCTATACAAGTGAAAATATCATTAAAAAAATACCTACAGGTTCATCATGTAATAGAGAATTGTCTGCTAAATTTATTGAAAACTACAGTAAAGAAGAATACTGCGTGCACACGTGTCATGACAGTTCATTAAAAACAGAAAGGATAGTTTAATATGAAAGCAATACTTGTTAATGACGATAGAAGTCTTAGATGGGATGATGTTCCTAACCCTGTTTTAGGAAATGATGATTGCCTTGTTAAAATTGAGGCTGCAGCACTTAATCGCGCTGACCTGATGCAAAGAGAGGGCGATTATCCACCTCCTGCAGGTTGTCCAGAATGGATGGGACTTGAGATTGCTGGTACTATTGTTGAAATTGCTGACGGCGCAAAGGAAAAGTCTAATTGGAAGATTGGCGATAAGGTTTGTGCTCTGCTTGGCGGTGGAGGTTACGCTGAATATGCAAATATCAAATACGATATGCTGATGCCAGTGCCTAATAACTGTACAATGGTAGAAGCTGCTGCAATTCCTGAAGCATTCGCAACCGCATATCTTAACCTATTTATTGAAGGTAATATTAAAGAAGGCAATACACTTCTTATGAATGCAGGTGCATCTGGATTGGCGTCTGTAATTATTCCTATGGCAAAGGCTTTTGGTATAAGAGTTATTACTACCGTATTAACTGAAGAAATTGCAAACAATATTAAGCATTTAAATGCCGATAGAGTTGTTGTTACAACCAAAGAAGACATAGTAGCAGTGCTTAAAGAAGAACTTGATGCTGGACATCCGGTAGACGTTGCAATCGACTGTTTGGGCGGAGAAATAATGGGTAAATGTATTCATTATTTGAAGCATGGAGCACGTTGGATAATGATTGCTGCACTTGCAGGTCAAAAGACTGAAATCGACCTTAAGAATATCTATGTAAGAAATGTTCGTATAGTTGGTTCAACACTTCGTTCACGTACTCCTGAAGTTAAGGCGCAGATTCTTGCGGACTTAGTAAAAAATGTTTGGCCTAAGGTTGAAACCGGAGAAGTTAAGCCTACAATTTATAAGGTTCTTCCTATAACTGAAGCAGAAGCTGCACACGACATTTTATATAAAGGTCAAAATGTTGGCAAGGTCGTATTAACTGTTGGATAAGGCGTGTAAGTATATGAAATATCCGTTGATTTTGAAACCGGTCATAAAAGATTATTTGTGGGGCGGTACAAAATTAAAAACAGATTTCGGTTTCCAGACCGAAAAAGAAATAGCAGCAGAAGCTTGGATGCTCTCATGTCATAAGGATGGTATGAATATTGTTCTTAATGGTGAGCATAAAGGAAAAACTTTAAATGAAGTATTAGAAATTTGGGACAAATCTGCAGTCGGTAAAAATGCAGAAAAGTTTTCGTATTTTCCTATACTTATAAAACTGATTGATGCTAAACAAAAGCTTTCGGTTCAGGTGCATCCTGATGATACATATGCTCTTACTAATGAGGGCGAATATGGTAAAACCGAAATGTGGTATGTTGTTGACTGTGAGCCAGGTGCCGAACTGGCCTATGGCTTTAGCAGAGACATAGATAAATCAGAATTCGAGAGAAGAATTAAAGATAACACTCTTGATGAAGTTATTAACTATGTTCCTGTAAATAAAGGTGATGTTTTCTTTATTGCGGCAGGCACTCTTCATGCAATAGGTGAGGGGATACTGATAGCTGAAGTTCAGCAAAATTCTAATACCACCTATCGAGTATCCGATTACGGAAGATATGGCGCGGATGGTAAGCTGAGAGAACTGCATATAGAAAAGGCTTTAGATGTAACGAAATGCAAAAAGCCCGATATACCATACGGTAATATCGGACAAGTTTATCTAGATGGCAACAACAATCGCATAAGAGAATTAGCGGTGTGCGATAAGTTTTCTGCAAAGCTTTTATCTCTCAACGGAAAGTATACCATATCTTATAAAGATAGTTTTATTTCTCTCATTGTTCTTGAAGGAAATGCTACTATTTCTTGTAATAATCATACATTGAACATCACCATAGGTCATAGCGTATTTATTCCGGCCGGACTCGAAGTTGAATTAAGCGGAGCCGCTGATATATTGTATAGTTATGTATAATTAATATAAGTAAATTCTATTTCTATTCGCTATAAATTTGTTATTTAGAAATGCGAATCGCGCTAAAGATATCGGCGGAATGATTTTGAGTGATAAGCTTGCCGCATATCACTCATTTCTCCCTTTCGTCATTCCGTCGATTTCTTATATATTCAATTTATTTGTTAATCTCATCTGATTTTTGACATAATTCAATATATTTTTGTGATTCGCTTTCGCTCTTGTTTTTAAAGAAATCTACAACGGATTTAGATACTGTTGTAACAGGGAGTTCGGGATAAATTACAGCATCAAAACTAATGTTTAATTCTTTGCAAACTAAAACAATAGTTTCAAACTTTGGATTATTTTTCTTGTTTTCTATATCCTGAATCGTGCGTATGCTCATATGCAACCTATTTGCAAGTTCTACTTGCGTTAGATTTTCACGCTTCCTTGCATTCCTTAAAGCGAATGCTAATCTTTCATATGTATCCTGCATTTTATTTCACCTCATATCTATTTTAATATGAAGTGAAATACATATAAATTACATTACAATTCATATTGTATGAATTGTAGCACATAAAAAGAAAAAAGGAGCTTTCGATGAACAGGACGATTCATAAGGAGATAAACTAAGGCTGACAGAGTTCGGCAAAAAAATTTTTCTCAAAATGAATTGTCTGAATGTCAGATAGTAACCTGTACAACGAGTTGCGGCTCTGCTTATGAGTTGCAACTCGTTTTCTATGCAATAAAACACATATTTTATGTTGGCTGTCGTTCTCCGCCACTCCCTTTATAAATCTGAAAATCAAGATTTATAAAGGAGATAAAAAATGTTTAAAAGAAATGACGGAAAAGGCATTAATGCCGTACAAAATAGATTTACAGCGCTTTTAAAAAAAGCGTTACATAACCATAAGGTTGATTATATTATCGCTTTGAACAAAAAAGCGGGTAAGGAAGTTCCTCTTAGCGATTATACATATCTTATTGGTGAAGAGTCGGATTTTATAGACGCAATTGTTGATTATGATACTGTCAGAAGTGCACTTAAAACGTTAACTGACAGAGAAAGAAAAATAATAGTGCTGCATATCCTTGAAGATAAGGATTTTGCAGAAATAGGAAAACAGTTGGGGCTCAGCTACAAAGGAACCGCAACAGCGTTTTATCGGGCTTTAAATAAGCTGCGAGAAACTTTAGGGAGGTATCGGGATGAACTTTAGGGATTTAATAATATCTGCTCAAAACGGCGATTCTATTGCCTTTGAGACTATCCTAAATATGTACCGACCGCTGATTATGAGAGAATCCATAATAAACGGTTCTTTTGACGAAGACCTATTCCAAGAACAGTGCATAGTTTTAAATAAATGTATAAAGCAGTTTAAGGAATAAAAACAAGGGCAGGAACGGTTTTCCGTTCCTGCCTACGTTATTTACCCCTGAACATAGCCATTGTCTCAGTGATAGCGTTGATATCGTTATCATTAAATGGTAGTTCATCAAAACATATACTTTTACTGTTTTGAGGCTGTACCGATGTTCTGCTTGTTTCTGCATTTTCCTTATTACACATATACATATTTACTGCTTCTATAATCATTTCCTTTATATCATAAGGAGTAGTATTTTGTGGAATATCCGGCGTTTGCGAACAGTGTATGTAATGTGTAATCGCATTTGCGATAAACTGCGCCTTACGACGCCCCTGTGAATTTAAAAGCTCTATAACTTTTTGATGGCAAGGGTCAATGGGGTTAAATTGAATAGTAAATTTACCAATGTCCTTTTTCTGTGACATTATAAACACCCTTGAGCCTTATATAATAATTCGTAACCCTTTGTGTTAGCCGATATTTCTTCAACAAATATTGGAAAGCTGATTTTATCCGAAGCTTCTATATATTTTTTTAAAAGTATTGAACCGCCGCCCACAAATACTGCTTTACCGGTCCTAAGGTCAATCATAAGCTCGCGCAGTTTATTGATAAGGTCATTTACAAAAATACGGGCTTGTTCTCTTACAATATCGGCAATCTTTTCATCATATATACTGGGCTTGTCCCGCAGGATATCATCAATGTCCGATTCTTCTAATAATAAATCGAAATCGCTACTGATTTTAGAACGAATATTGTTATATAGATTAATAACACCATTTTCAAGCGAATCACAAGCCGAAAGGGTAGGGATGCCGTTTTTCATAATCATATAATCTGCTGTAAATCCGCCTATATCAATAATAATTGCCTTGGGGTAGTTCCTTATCTGCTGAAATATCGGCATTGTTGCAGCATATGCTTGTGGAAAGCAGCTTGCCTTTGTTATTTTAATTGTAACAGGGTTATCGTCAAGTGAAAACTCGATAATACCTCTGTTAAGAAAATAATCGGTAAATTTTTCGTACTGGGTTCCGAAGTGAGCGGGAGGTAAGCCAATGCCAAGCTCTATCTCGGTAACCTCACTTTTTGTTATACCTCGTTCTTTAAGCTCAAATGCTACTGCAAACAAGGTGAGAATAAAATATCTGTCATCTGTTGTTTTATCTCTCATGTACGGGATGCGCTGATCGGAAATGGTGTAATACTTATTATTATAAAATAATACATCTTTGCCGAATGGCGGACGGGTGTTACTTTCGCAAAAACCCGAGGTGAAGGTTCGGTGGTTGGTTTTAATTTGTTTGTTGCCGTGGTCTACTGCTATTAGCATAATAATTACTCCTTTAAATTAAATTTGGCTTACACTAATTAAATACGGATTTAATACGCATAAATTCAACAAGAAAAATTAATTATATGCAATAATTGGTATTCCAAACTATAGCGTGTTCAAGTATTTATATTAGTGATTTATAATTAAAACATAGAAAATATGCTATTGTTGGTGGTGAGTGTTATGGAAACGATTCTTATAGGGGATAGAATTAAAGAATTGCGGAAAAGCAAAGGACTTACTCAGGAAGAGTTAGCTGAAAAAGCGGACATGAGTGTTACATTCTTAGGAGAAGTTGAGCGAAACGAAAAATTACCGGGATTACTTATTTTTGCAAATATAGTAGAAGCTTTGGATACTACTGCTGATTATATTTTGCGTGACACTCTGCCTTCGGGACAGCAGTATGTTGATGATGAAACTCTTAAAATGCTGGATAAGCTTTCACCTAAACATCGGAAGATTATCAATGATTTAATTGCTGCATATTTAAAAAATGTTTTATAACTAAAGAGATTGGTTCGCCAATCTCTTTAGTTTTGCAAAAAAAGACTAAATTCGACACAACACTTCGACAAAAATAGAAGAAATTTTGTGTTAATATTGTTTATAGCATAGAAAGTATGCTATAATTGTTATTATGTTGGAGGAACGAAAATGAAATTTTCAAAAGCAACCAAAAAAGACAGTATGGAGATGTTGGCGCATTATATCAGAATGATAGATGCCGGATGCAGCGATTATGCAGAGGTTAAGTTAACCTATGAAAAGGCTTGTAGGGAACTTAAAGCGAAGTTTGCGCATACCGACAAGATTATTGAGTACACTAACGATATATTGGCGGCAAGTCTTGTATTTTCGTATGAACTTGGAATGAAACACGGCTCGGAGTATGTATCGAATATTCTTGAGGATTACGATGCTACGATAAGAGAAAAAGAACTCAAGGAAAGTCCCGATTATATTGAGGCTTATAATAACCTTCAGAAAGTTGTTGCATTGATACCTGCTGAGGTAAGATCTCTTTATGATGATTGTTTGGAACACTTTGCTTTTATGGAGACATTTATTCCAAAGCTTGCACACTATTATGGTTTTATTTTGGGCAATGAGGTACATAGGGAAGAGAAGTCTGATTATGAATTGCCTAATAAATACAAATACTGGCTTAGTGATTATTTGAATATGAAGTTGGAGTGAAAAAATAATGTTGCTTTATAAAAACAATAGATTTAACATAGGTGGATTGTCATATGCTCTCCCGGAAGATGTTTATATAGATACTAATTTTGAACGTAGCCTCATTAACGGTTTTGCATTTAAAACTTTAGATAAAAAGATACAGGTTACTATTGAAACAGGGAAAGGTGAATGTGAAGAATACTTTAGTTCCGAGGAGTTTAGGGATAACTCTTTTGATGTGGTAGAAATTTCACCTTTTGGTTATGCTGATATAAAAGGCGTATCGGCAATCTATTATTCAAAGTATAGTGAGTATTATGAAATTAGATTAAACCTACCGACCCCTTCTGATGAAGAAAGTATTCTAATAGTTTTAATAGAAGCCAAGAGGGAAGTAGTACCTATTAAAGAGGCTATGAAATCGGAATCTGTTATAAACTTTTTGCTTAGTTTAAGAAAAGAAACATCAATTTTGAAATTTTTGTAATAATTCAGATAAAATTTTTTACCCTAAAATATATGCTATAGCATATAATGATAACTATCGTTTCTTCATCCGGTTAAATGCAGGTTTTATACTTGTAGTATAGAAACTATGCTATAGCAAGGGAGAAGAAAATGAATAAAAAAGATTTAGGGTTAAGAATTCGCAACCTGAGAATTGAGGCAAAATTAACACAGGAAGAACTTGCGGAAGCCGCCGATATAAGCCCTGTTTATTTAGGCGAGGTTGAGCGCGGCCAAAAGGTAATGGGCATAGATAAGTTTATAAATATTGTAAAGGCTTTAGGAGTATCTGCTGATTGCGTTCTCTGCAATGAACTTCCTACGGGTGAACCGTATGTTTTCGATGAATTAACCGAAAAGCTTAAAAAGTTAGATCCTAAGCAGCGTAAGGTTATTGCAGAAATTATCAATACCTATGTAAAAAATGTATTATAATTAGAAAAATCCCTGATAGATTTTTATAGTCTATCAGGGATTATACTTTTATACCTTTTTTACTTTCCCAATTAGCACATATCTTGCATTATTAAATTCCGATGAACATGTAGATAGTGTGATAAGATTATCTTTGCTTTCGATTACCAATGTGGATACAAAGGTAGAGTTTGATTTTATTTTGGTAATTATTTCTTTTGGAGGTTCTGGTTGATATATTTCAGAGTCGCTTCTGACGACTGTGCCGGCATATATTTCAATTATATAATTATAACTTGGAGTTGAGAAATATATTATTGGGTGTGTATCATAATATGACTGTTCGTTATATTTTTTCAAGGTACCAAACATACTTGAGTTTTTCATATTATGTCCATACAATATATAATTTGTATCATTGCCAATATCACCATTACGATAGTCTGCGAATATTGTACCACTTGCAAGATGTTTTCCATATAAGTTCTTGCGAAGGTACCAATTATTGTCATTGCCTTTGACCACGGGATAGTTTATGGGCGTATCGGGACAATATATCCATCCCACAATATGACTATTATTTTGTTTCAATTTTTCAAAATCCACGCTAATAGGAAAAGATATAATATCTTTTGGTTTTTCGGTAGTGGGTTTAACCACCCGAACATACATTTCTTGTAAGTCGCGATTCGTTGCTTCTGCTGTTTTGTAATTGTAAATGGATTTGATTATTAAAAATATTGATGTTACTAATATTACAATTAGAACAGTTATAAAAACATTTAGTAATTTTTTTGATTTCAAAATATTACACATCTCCTTTTTGGGTTTATATACTTAAATACAGAAAAACATATATTATTTCTGCAAAACATAAATATTTTATGCTACATTTAAAAATTTGTTATAATTATTATCGAATATTGATATTTGACAATCCTCTGCAGCGAAGCGCCTTTCTAAATCGTGAACAGTGCAGTCCGGTCTGAAGGTAGAGGGGCTTTCTAAATCCCACTGTAATAACATATTCCAGTATTCGGGATAATTATGGCGGAGATAACGCAAAGAATCGAGATTTTGTTTTCCGCAAAACCAACATCCCAAACGCCTATGATGCTTATACAAGGGATTCAACATATCCCGTTCCTTTAAAAAAGAAATACAATCGTTTTCGGTCATTCCCCAATCGGCAAGCGGAGCCCTGCAGTTTGATTTTAGCCTTGCAAGTCTTTCAGGCTCGTCTGCGGCAATACCGATATACTGAATATGGTTGCCGTATTGCTTTTGGTGATGCAGTATAGTTTTTATTTTTAATCTGCTGTTGCACCATGAACCAATTAAAAAGGGAAAACCGTAAATTTGCCCTTCCATAGCCCCCTCTATATGTTTGCTGTGAAAAACATCATCAAAATTGAGAATAGAGGGCACAACCGTAATCTTTCTGTGGATATAGTCCTGCATTTTCTCAATGTAATCATACATTTCAGGAAGCTCGGCTCCTATAGTAGGGGTTGCCATAACCTTAATAAAGACTATATCATCAATCGTCATACCTTCCTCTACCATACGGATAAGCATAGCGGAAGAATCTTTTCCGCCGCTAAAGCTTACTATGTGCTTTTTGCGCTCAACAATAGGGCATTTGAAATAAAAGAACATATATAATTACCGTTTCACTCTAAAAAGGATTCAAATATTTCTTGTATCGCTTCCCAGTTTGTTATGCTTAAATGTTCTTTTGAAAGGTATTCCTCATAAAGTAGCCGGATAAGTTTATTTTTACAGTTTGCAAGACGCCTTAGCTCGTTATTACTGAAAATGTCCTGCAAGTTATTATTCGATATATAAGTGAAGATTTCCTTGTAAAAATGAATTTTCCCCGCGTTTTCAAATACGGTAATAGCTGATTTTGTGATCTGACTTTTTTTAAAAGCCTCAAATTCGGCTTTAACACTTTTTGCTATGATTTCTTCATAAGCCATATATGTCCTCCTAAATAACAGAGCAAGGGATGTTACACCCTTGCTCCTTTTACTTATGCGGCTGTTTTCACAGTTCGCAGTTTACCTTTTGCATATTTGCCTTCGGTTATTTCATGTAAAAACTCTTTACACTGTTGCTCGTTTCCGCATCTTGCCATCATATGAGCTCGGTTAGTCCCTTCACCGACATATATGACAATAAACCCGTCATATATCTGTAAAAGGATATCCTCACGCTCGGAACATACCGAAACAAGCTTGAAAAAATTAGACATCTTTTCCATAACAAATCTCCTTTAAGCTGCTTCCATTAAATCTTTCATTAGCACATCAACAAGCCGTATACCTTGAAGTTCGCCGCCGTGAATGAGAATGTTATTTTCATCAAGCTCTGCAAATTCCTCAAGACGAAGTATTTTGCTTTTTTCAGCAAGTCGATTATCGCACTCATCGAGTCGCTTTTTTATAACTTTTTGCCACTCTTTTAAAAACATTTTCGCATCATCAATATCATCATATTGGCGGTCATATTTTGAGCGCTTTTGCCGTATTGTTCCCCCGGGTTCTACCTCTAAAGTGTAATAAGATACATCGGGCTCAGCATTTTTGCGCAGAAATAAAATATAGGCTTCTTGTCGCTCTATACGGTCGATATATCTGTCTTGTTCTGCGACGCAGTGATTGAGATTTCTACCCTCTAATAGTATATCCTCTATGCCTTCGGGAACTATTACGGAATATTCATTGCCAACATACTCATATTTGCTTTTTATACTTGATAAAATAGCAGGTATCTTTGGATATGATTTTAATATTTCTTTGGCTCTTTCATTTAAATCTTTTTCCTGCAGTCGCTTAATAAGCTCGGCATGGCGTTGCCTTAACTTGTTTGCACGATAGATTATCTCATCGTTTATATCAATGTTAAGATTAATTGCCATTTCAAGATAGTCTTGCCACATTTCCAAAACCTCTTTACATGTCATACGTGTGGCGCACATTTGTTTATTAAGGTAGTTATAGATTTGAATAATGCTCATTTTATCAGTAATGAAATTAAGATTTCTAGGCATTACACCGTTTTGTATAAACCATTTCTTAATGTCTGCCGATATGGGTTTGCAAGACTGCTTTTCAAACTGAAGCCAAATGAGATATTTCGAGTCGCCGCCGTTTTCCTTTAGTTCCTTCAGCTTTGCGGAATCTATGCAGAGAAGTTTTGCGAGATTATTTTCATCACTTTTTATAGCATAGTTTATGCTGTAAAAGGTTCTTGAAAAAATTTCTTTTGCAAGCTTTATAAAACCAGCCTTTATAAATTTCTCGATATAAGGTAATTTTTTATATGTGCTTAAATATATCTCGGCATCGAGAACCTTGTTTAGAGTATACCATTCCAATATTGCGGTGCCTTTCAATTCTTTCTTGGATAAAGATTTAAGCGTTTTTTCATAAATTCTTCCCTCGCGAGAGTAATAATAAGCGTTTGTACAAATTCCGTTTTCAATCCACCTATAACCACGGCGTTTGAAATCACCGTAATAATAAGCACGAAGTGGGCGACCGGTATTATCACAAATAATTCGACGCCCCTCTTCAAAGTTTAGCTTTGGTGCAAACGGTGCGCCACGAAAATAGGTGCGGTGAGCCCAGAACATTCTTATCATTACACCATCTTTACAACGCTGAATTAAATGTATAGGAAATTCTTTTGTGTAAAAACGGCCCACTCTGCCAAGTGCCTTATATTCAATTGGCTTATTGCAGTGAGGACAAACACCCTTGGATTTGTGCAAAGGATTTTCGATTAAAACGTTATGTTCGCAGTAGGTGCAAAAACCTTCCTTTTGTTTCTTTCTTGAGTAATTATAAAAAATAAAGTGTTCTTGTATACCTTCTTTATTTACCCAATCCTTGAAATCTTTAGGTAGCTTTGGAGTGCGTTTAAGGTCTTCATCCCACGCATCGGTTTGCTTACGGTATTTGTTGTTTAGGCGTTCTTCTATAATTGTCTTTTGATAAGAAGTTAATATTTTTGCACCTTTTTGTTCGGTGTTAAAATATTTTTGCAGCGTCTTGTTGCTCTCTCTGGAAACGTAAACCTTGTCGCTCTGAAAAAAGTAGGTAGGCCATTCTAAGTTTTCTATAGAAGCTGTCTGCCATTTTTCGTGCTTGTGATTAAAGGTTATGTATTTACAGTTTTTCTTATCAAAATAAACATCGTATATGGGTTTAGTTCCTCCGTATCGCATTGCTTCTGTTAGGAAAAAAGAAACTTTTAATATTCCTTTTTTAACACAACAGCGCAAATATAACCAGTTTTTATATTTGTCGTAATAGCAATACCGGTTTGTTTCACCTGATGGTTTATCTTCCTTGGCTCTGCGCAGCATATACGAAGTTGCCCTAAGCTTTGGCATTTTAAGTAACTCTTTCTTAATCATCACAGGCACCTACGCTTTCCTGTTGATCAATATCGTACCACTTATTAGGTAGTATCTTTTTTCCATCTACAACAAATAACGCTATTTGAGATATTTGTGGGCTATCATTTTTTTCTTTTGCGTAACACAAAATATCACCTTTTTTGCCGTAGGCAATTGGATTTTTACCGCGCACTACTGCAAAACCGTTGTAGGCCTTGTCAGAATCCTTACTTACATGACTGCTGTTTTCCCTAAATGGATGGTCGTTAATGTAAGCAAGTGCGTGCAATAAAAGCTCCTTGGGTGATAATTTTTTTATAATCTTCAAGTGTGTGCAAGAAATTTTACTGTCACGGTTGTCTTCGTCAATATCTCCGCCTGCATCAACAATATAATATTCTGATTCAGTCAGTCGGGGGTAATAGGTAAGACAATCAAGTGGATTTTCTGCACAGTGAAAGCCATTCTCAACGCAATTAGCTTTTTCTGTGATATTAAGCCCCATTTGGAACTGATAACCTCTGCAAATAAGCCCTTTGTCGAAACCTTTATACGCTAACATATAAATCCTCCTTAAATCATCGTAAGCTGAACCGCATCGGTTTTAGGTTCTTCTTTCGGTGGGGGAGTGTCTTTTTTCTTAGGGGTAGTCTTTTTTGCAGTTTTTGATGCAACAGAAGGTCTATAGGTTTTCGGTTCGAATTTTTCCTCATCCTCGTGGTCTTCGGGGATATCTGTTGAAGAGAAATATTCTTCTGCCCACATATAACAAAGATTATCTGGAATATCTATGCCTATAACACCATTGCCATCGGGTTTATCGCCTGTGAGCTTCATATATTCCTCAAGGTATTCTCTTGCCTTGCGGTTTATAAATCTGAAGCAGTTAACCATATTCTTCTTTGGATGGAAAACATGGCGGGCAATAATCTCTTTTTGCTGGCTGGCGCTTATAATATGAGCACCGACACAGTCCTTCATTTGTCTTTGGGTTATTCGTTCTATGTCAATCGTTAAAGATTCCTTTGCCTTAGCGGCCAGTTCTTCAGGGGTCATCATAGTATTCATTTCCCATTCGATTTGAATTTCTTCGTCGCGCTCAGCCTTTTTAGCATCAAACTCTGCTTTTCGTTTTGCCTCTGCCTCTTCAAAAGCCTTTTTCTTTTCGGCTTCGGTTTTCTCGGGAGCCTTTTCGGGCTCAGCGGGAGTGGCAGTGGTTACAGTGGTATTCATTTCGTTGTTAACGTCCATATTTTTTCTCCTTTAATACAAAGCACGGTATGAGAGTACTCCCATACCGTGCCTTTTATATTTTTTGCTTTAATAAAATTCTATCACTTTTGCCTTCTCGGGCGAAAATGATACTTCACAAAAGCCATCTTTATTACAATAATAGAAGCTGCTTTCATTACCGCTGTACAGTTCTATAATATCGGAAGGCGCAATTGCTCTGCCGGAATAACCTTGCGGCAACCTTAAGCCATATAACTGTTTTATATGCGCAAGAGTTTCGGTAACATTCGTTTTCGAATATACCGACTCATCACATACAAGACAGTATTCACAGGCAGCAGGTTCGGTCAGTCCGCTTTCGTATAGCTTATCAAGGCTACAAAAAGCATAGGGCCTTATTGGGTTTCCTTCCCGTATATCAAGCTGATATATACGATAATATTGCAATTCCTTTTGTAATAGAGGCTCATCAATAATTCTTTTGCTATCCTCCTCATAAAATCTTTTTAATGCGATAAAATAATCGTCTATGCCGTTATAATTCGGATTCCATATAGGCGTTTCATAACCAAGACCGCATTCCAGGGCTAATTCGTGCACCTTTGATGCGCCTGACGCCACATTTTTATTCCTGTACTTGTCAATATCCAGCACTTCAACAATTGTTTTCGTACCGTTTTTGACAAGGGTTAAAAACAGTTCTTTTAATGCGGCTGTTGAATTGGCGCTCAGCATTGCGGCAAAAGTTTCACCCGATAGACAGTGTGCAATATATGATTTCAAGTATCCCTCGGTAACATATACCCGTTTGGCATGTTTATTACCGATAAACTGAACAGGTCCGCCGGGGCTTGTGCCATAAGGCTTACTGCCGGAAGAATGCCATATATATTTTGCACCTGATTTGTCGGAATCATCATTCTTAAGCGGTACATCAAGTCTTATCTGAAGTCCCGTTATAAGTCCGTCTATATTTCTTACCGGAATTATAATGCCGTTTGTATAAGAACAGAACATAACAGTCCATATTCCGTTTCGCTTGTAAAATCCCGGAACGCCCTCTAATGTGCATCCGTTTGCAATTAGGGTACGGGCTATCTTATCACATTTATAAAACGGCGGGGTGCTTTTAAAACCGATTTTGTCTATCTGTTTATCACTAAGACAGCGAACGGTTTTCAGATGCAACTTGTGTTCATCGCTTAGTTTTAATAAGCTGAGTAAAGACGAAAGAGTTTTGTGTATTACGGGAGTTTCCGCACGGTTTGCAGGCGGCGCATTGCTTTTGATTCTATCCGTTACGGGAGAATCACAGTTTTTATTGCTGTCCAACTGAATGAGCAATTCATCGCATATTCTCCAGTATGCTTCGGAATTGCTGATATTACCGTTTTGTCGGCTGTAAAGAGCCAGCATACCGCCTTTTTCTCCGCAATAATTACATCGCCAAGTATTGTTTTCGTAGTTTACCTTTAACTTTCCTCTGGCGTCTCCGCAAAAAGGACAGTCGGTATATACTCCGTTGCTAACAGGTCTTCGGATTCTCATAGAAAGTAATCCTACTACTTGTTCGATGTTAAACGGAAAATCCCTGTCGAGCCCCATACCAAGAGCCTCCTCTCATTTAAAATTTAAAAATGCTTACTTTTTGGAATCAAGAATAATCTTGGTTGCAGCACGAAGTATGTTGTCCTTTACGGGATACTTTTCCATTATCATTTCAAGCACCTTAACAGGTCTGCGTTCCGCAAGAGTAGACATCTTCCAGCCGTTATACGGACCACCCTCAATAACGTAGTTCATAGCATCATCTAAGGTCATAACCGCACATATTTCTTCTATAGGTGTGGTTTTGTCATAAGATACGGTTTTAACTTCGGGTGCAGGAACTTCTGCTGTTTGTGTAACCTCGGTATTAACCTCTACATTATTTTCTTCTGCTGCATTTTCGGTTTTTGCTGCTTCTTCAACAACCTCGCCTGTATTGGTATCTATAGTAACACCGTTGCCTTCAAGAGAATTTACAATTGAAAGCAGGGGATCGGCTTTAGGTGTTTCGGGAGTATTCTCAGTAGCCTCAGTTACAGCAGGAGGAGCATCCGCTTTGACAGATTCCGTTTTGCTTTCCACAACGGGAGCATCAACAGTAATGTCGTTTTTAATTTCTTCTTTTTTGCTTTCGGGCTGAACTGCGGCTTCTTCATTTTTGGGAGCCGCTTTAGGTGTTATTTCCTGCTTTTGCATCTTAACTACCTTTTTTGAAGGCTCCGTTATAACGCTTGGTGCGGTTGGAACTGCAGAAAGAAATTGCAATCCGAATCCTGCATCAGTTAGCGCATTACCCATAGCGGAAAGTTGCGCCTGGGCTACTGCCTGTTTATCCGAGATATCTACACCGGAAATAATGTGGTTGGAGGCGGGTTCGCTGTCCCTGCGGTCGAAATACACACGGGCTTCAATAGCCGATACTTTTTCCGAAATATTGCGGATAAAAAGACGGATTTTGCCGTTAGGGTGTCTGAGCCTGAACCATAACTTTTGATAGGGAAGGTCAAGCACTGCACCGCTTTCGGTAGTACGGGCATATTTCATAGGGTCAAAGCCTCTGACCTTATTAAGCTCTGCGGCAGTGGATTCTGTGGTATAAACAACAGCATTTTCGTTTGATTTCATAAATTTACTCCTCTCAAAATAAAAACGGGATATTTGAGATCTTTTCTTCAAATATCCTAACTAACTTTTTTAATTTCATATACTTTTTTGTAATTTGCAATGCGTTCACCCAATGCGGTGTTGCGATTGCCTGTTTCATTGCGGTGGATTGCCATACAAAGCATACCGATTTGTCCTATAAGGATAACTCGGTGCTTAGCACGGGTAATGCCGGTGTAAACAAGATTTCTTTTGAGCATATTATAGTGGCTCTTAATTATAGGCATTATTACAATGTCATACTCTGAGCCCATCGCCTTATGTACCGTAGTAGCGTATGCCAGTTCGATATGCTTCATATCTTCAATGGTATACTTTTCTTTGCGGTCAGCGGCGAATTCTATAGTAATAACCGTTTCATTATCTTCATTAACACCAATTTCCCGTATAAAACCAATGTCGCCGTTAGATGCTTTAGTGCTGTTCTTGTTCTGCATTACCTTATCTCCCACACGGAAGAAACTGTTTCCAACCTTTAAATCAGGTAACCCGCCGCAATAGGGATTAACTATTTCGCGGATAGTTGGATTAAGCTGATTTGTAGCGGCCGAGCCTTTCTTACGGTTAGGGGAGAGTATCTGAACATTTTCAATGCCATATGTTTTTACCAAATCGCAGAAAACACGCTGTATTATATCTGCAGCCTGGTCCTGAGTCTGGCATTTATAAAAGCTAAAGTCATCACCGTATGATAATTTGGTTTGGTCATTGTTAATAGCTTTGGCGTTTATGGCGATGCGGCTGCCTTCTTGCTGACGGAATATCTGGTCAAGCACCGTAACGGGAATAAGTCCGCATTTTATAAGTTCACGGAATACATCTCCGGCGCCTACACTCTGCAGCTGATCCACGTCACCTACAAGAACAACTCTTGTCGAGGGCTTAACCCTTACAAAGAACTGCCTTGCTAACCACATATCTATCATAGAGCTTTCGTCCACGATAATAAGGTCGGCATCAATAGGCTCATATTCTTTATCCTTGTTGAAATAACCGTCTTCGCCTTGAAGCCCCAGCATACTGTGAAGGGTGGATGCATCATCCTGCCCCGTGCTTTCCGCCATTCGTCTGCTTGCTCGGCCCGTAGGTGCGGCAAGCTTTATCTTTCCTTTGGGATTAAGTGCTTTGAACACCTCAATAATTGCTCTGAGTACCGTGGTTTTACCTGTACCCGGAGAACCGGTAATAATGGAAAGATTACTGCTGAAAGCCATATACACAGCTTCACTTTGCCTTTGAGATAATGCTATACCGAAGTTTTTGCGCACGTGCTCAAGTATGGAAGATATATCAATCGCAAGCGGCGGCTGTGATACAAGCTGCGCCACCTTTTCGGCGGTTTCATTCTCCATAATAAAGCACTTTCTACTGTAAATCCTTCCTTCGCTGCTTACAATATCTCCGCCTAAAATCATATCATCAATAATGACATCAATTTCAGAGGACTTTACAAGCATATCCGGGGAGGGGAGTTCCTCGTTGAGCATTTCAGCGGTTGTTTGTAAAAGGGTAGTTTCATCAACATACAAATGGCCGTTTTCCTGTTGCTCTTTATCCAAAGCAGTAATAATAGCACCTTGAATACGAGTAGGGGAATTAAGCGGCGTATCGCCCTTTCTCACTATGGCGTCTACACGCTTGAAACCGAAACCCGATATTTCACAAAGCCTATAGGGATTTTCACTTAGAATATCAATACTTTTAGCGCCAAAATAATCATAAATCTTAATTGCAGTAGCAGGACTTATATTATATGGGGATAAGAGTATCATAAGACTTCGCACCGAATAGCTTTCATTAAAGGTTCTTTTGATATCCTCCAGCTTTTGCTCGGATATGCCTTTAATTTCTAAAAGCCTTTCGGGTTCGTTCTCGATGATGTTAATTGTATCGGCGCCAAAACGCATGATAATTTCATCAGCGATAGCGGAGCCTATACCTTTAACAAGGCAGGAAGAAAGATAGCCTTTCATACCTTCATCGGTATAGGGAACTATCTCCTCACAGCTTTCAACGTTAAGCTGTGTGCCGTATTTGTTTGTTTCCCATTCGCCCTCAAGAACCATTGATATTTTACTGGTCTGCGGAAGATTGTAACCTCGGGCAACAAAGCGTATAAAGTCATCTCTGCTGCCGGTAGCTTTGCGGGCCTTGTTAGGAACATTCTCATCCTTTGTCCGCACCCGAATTATTGAATGCTTGTTTTTGGGGTCATAAAAAACTGTGCTTTCATAAACGCAGGAGTAACTCAAAGTTTTTTAACCTCCTGACCTTTATGAGAAATACATTCTGTTTGCATAACAATTTCCTCTCATAAAAAATTAAGCCGCCTTTGACTGCGACTTTTTTACATAAAATCTTCGGCTTTCCGAAAGGGTGACAAACTGAGAATAGATTTCAGGATACTGTTCTTTTAGTCTGAACAGATTATCTTTATCTATGGTTGGTTTGAACGATGGATTATATTCTATTCGGTATTCGGTTTCACCGATGGTACATTCAGCATTACAGCTTTTTCCCATTACATCAAGAATACATCCTCTGATCCTTTTAAGTTCGCCTTCAATTTTACTTTCTTCGGATTTAATTTTTTTCTTTTCTTCCTGTAGTTCAAGATACCTTATGACATTGCTCGTGATTAAGGGACCAAGTGATACCGAAGGTGCATTTTTATCTAATTCGCCGGAGAATCTGCGGATACTCTCTAAAACCAAATCACCGTTCTCACAGTATGGCGGCGGTACCTTAGCTAAAATGTTGTTTTGCCAGAAATCGCCTTCAAGAGTAACTATTAAATCTTCATAGGCTTCATCTCGGTCAATGCTGCGGATAATAACTTCATCCTCGGTATTGCCATACAGACAACAGTAATATACCTTATCTATATTGGTAACAGCCATATAATGCCGCCCCTGAATTTCATAATTCACGGGGACAACCTCTTCGCCATCACGCCACCAGTTTCCTGTAGCGTTATAGTTGGTGGTTTTTATCTCAAGAATAGCTGTTTTTCCGTTTGGCAATCTTACAAAGTAGTCCACGTCGGCTAACATATATGGATATTCGGGATGATAAAACATCTTTTTTACCTGATATACCGGGTAGCCTGTTTTCTTACTGAAAATCTTTGCTACTAAGTCTTCAAGCAGATGGCCTATCTCTTTTTGAACCCAGTTATCTTCCTCATCAACAGCGGTAACTATATTAAGCTTATCGTAATATAAATCCCTTGCCGTTGAAAAAGGGGATACCCCTATTATCGTAGCCGCATCACTTCCGCCGATTCCTTTTCTTCTCCATTCGAGCCATTCGTCTCGGGGAAGGTTTTCGGTATCAACCAGAACTAAAGGAATATAATCCTTTACTGCCATTGATTAAGCTCCTTTACATCGGCAATGTGGTACTATTGTCTGCCGATAGTAAATTCTTTTTCGGTGCTTTGCACGCTTTCGTGCCTCCTTTCTTCTAAGTTGCTGCCTGTACCTGGCAGGGCGTGTCGTTCTACGGTTAGAACGCACATGGTTTCTTTTGCTCATTGGGCTTTCCGCCTTTCGTTTTATTCCAATCACCATACGGTGTTTTGGTAAAAATAAAAAAAGACAGTAATAAACTGCAAAAAGGCGCAGTGTTACTACTGTCATAAATAAAAACTCAACGTAGATGTGCGATGCGATATTCAAATATACCGCGGTTGTCCACAAGGACTTGCACAAAAATCAATTACAAGAGTATATTACCACAATATA